>JAAYXN010000049.1 GCA_012515885.1 Rhodococcus sp. (in: high G+C Gram-positive bacteria) | reverse complement strand
TCATCCGAGGGCACGCCGGGCTCGACATTCTTGCGGTGACGGCAATCACCGCTGCAGTGCTCGTTGGGGAGCCGTGGGCGGCGCTCGTGGTGGTGCTGATGCTCACCGGCGGGGCGGCCCTCGAAGATTACGCTGAGAACCGTTCGAAGCGGGAACTGACCGCGCTGCTGCGTAAGGCACCCCAGCAGGCCACGCGCATCCTCGCCCCAAGCGCACCCGGCGCGGAAATGCAAGGGCATACTGCCGAGGTCACGACCGAGGACATACGGGTCGAAGAGGTCGAGGTGGGTGATCTGTTGCTGGTGAGGCCGGGTGAACTCGTGCCTGTGGACTCGATCCTCGTCTCCGAGCACGCCGTGTTCGATGAGTCGTCATTGACCGGTGAAAGCCTGCCCGTTGAGCGTGACGCGGGAGAGAAAGTGTCGAGCGGTGCGGTGAATGGACAAGCCGCAGTCACCATGCGGGCTGCGGCTCCGGCCGCCGAGAGCGAGTATCAGCAGATTGTTCGGCTCGTCGAACAAGCCGCGGGGAGCAAAGCCAAAGTCGTGCGGCTCGCAGATCGGTACGCGGTGCCGTTCACAGTGCTCGCGCTCGTGATCGCCGGGATCGCGTGGGCGGTCAGTGGAGAGGCTGTCCGGTTTGCCGAGGTGCTGGTGGTGGCGACCCCATGCCCGCTGCTGATCGCCGCGCCGGTCGCGTTTCTCGGTGGCATGAGCCGTGCCGCGAGGTTCGGGCTGATCGTCAAGGGCGGCGGCACCCTCGAACAGCTTTCACGAGCCCGCTCGGCGGCATTCGATAAGACCGGCACCATCACTACCGGCAAGCCAGTGCTCGAACGCCTTCTGCCCGCCGACCGCGCCAGCGAAGACGAGCTGCTGCGTTTCGCAGCCTCAGCGGAGGTGTACTCCTCTCACGTGCTTGCGGACTCCGTTGTGCAGGCCGCGAAACAGCACGGCTTGTCGCTCGTCGAAGCCGAACATGCCGAGGAGATCGCGACAAACGGAGTCGCGGCTGTGTTCCGCACTCCTGACGCACCTGAGGCAGTGACGGTTCGTGTCGGAAAGCCCTCCTGGGTGCGCCACTCCGCGCCGGACCTCGTGCTGGCAGACCTTGCTCCAGGGGAACTCGCAATCTACGTCTCAGTCGATGGCCGTTTCGCCGGAGCCATCGTCATGCGCGACCAAGTGCGCGAAGAAGCAGCCCAGGCTCTCCGTCAGCTGAGCGCACTCGGTATCGAGCGTACGCTCATGGTCACCGGAGACGTTGCAGCCACCGCCGAACCCATCGCGCGGCGCCTTGGAATCAGCGAGGTGCACGCGGAGTGCCGCCCCGGCGACAAAGTTCGCATTGTCAGTAGCGTGCAGCCCCGCCCGCTCATCATGGTCGGTGACGGCCTCAACGATGCCCCGGTGCTCGCTGCTGCGGATATTGGCTTCGCAATGGGGGCGCGCGGTGCAACCGCAGCATCGGAGTCTGCGGACATCGTGAACCGCTACGACACGCTCTCGGCCCTGCCGCGCGCGGTGAGCATCGGCAAGGACACCGTGCGCATCGCACTGCAAAGCATCTGGCTCGGCATCATCATCAGCGTCGGCCTCATGCTCATCGCCGCCTTCGGGTTCCTCCCAGCACTCCTCGGCGCGTGGCTGCAAGAAGTCGTTGACCTGGTGGCCATCCTCGGCGCACTCCGTGCAGTCGGCCCACGATCTGAGCGAATCACACGATCATCACCAGTCGCATCGACGGAACAACTTCACTTCAGCACGACCCAAGACAGGAAATGAACAATATGGCATCCGACTCAAGCACCACGCCGCATCCCGGCGAAGCCCACCTGCAGAACGTGGGCCAACGTTTGAACTGGCTACGTGCAGGGGTGCTCGGCGCAAACGACGGCATCGTCTCTACCGCGGGTGTCGTCGTCGGTGTCGCTGCCGCTACACCAAACAACGTACTGGCAATCGCGACGGCCGGTATCGCCGCCGTAGTTGCCGGGGCGTTCTCAATGGCTGGCGGAGAGTATGTTTCGGTGAGCACCCAACGAGACACAGAGAAAGCGCTCATCGCAAAAGAACGGTGGGAGCTCGAAACCATGCCCGAGGAGGAGCTTGAAGAACTCACCGAGCTCTATCGACAGCGGGGTCTCTCAGATGACCTCGCACATCAGGTTGCGGTGCAGCTTACCGAGACGGACGCTCTCGCCGCTCACGCAGAGGTCGAACTCGGAATCGACCATGAAGAGTTCACAAGCCCGTGGGCGGCCGCCGTGTCATCGTTCATTGCGTTCGCCGTTGGAGCGCTGATCCCACTCATCATGATCTTGCTCCCCGTCGGCGGACACCGAGTTTGGATTGCAGCCATCGCAGTTGTGATCGGCCTCTTCCTCACCGGTTGGATCAGCGCTGCGCTCGGTGGCGCGCCGCGCGGTCGCGCAATTCTCCGGAACGTGGTCATGGGCTCAGCGACCATGATCGCCACATACGCCATTGGGGCACTCTTTGGCGTGGCCATCGGATAGGCCGCTTCTCGTGATCCGGCCCGCTTTCATGTGCTTACTCATGTGCTACCGACGCTGCTAGGTTGTGAATCGCGGTGCGGTTATCCACAGGTAGGCTCCGTGGAAATGGCGGAATCATGCGGCAGAACGCCGATTCGCGATTTCGTGTTCGAGAGGGAACGGATCAGTTCAAGTCCTCGGTCGCCAGAGTGCCATTTCCATGGCTAAGCGACCTGCTGGTCAGGAAGCATCCCGATCAGTAGCGCGAGCGGATCAGTACTGAGCAGCTGGTCAGCGTCCGAATCTCCAGTCACATGCAACGAAGGTGCCATACCTCCAGTATCGCTGGAAACCGCGATGCACGACACACTGATCTGAAAGCGCAACGAGACCGTGTGCGCACTCACCGACTTCGCGACAGAATCCGCAGGCTGCTCAAGTTATCCACCGAACATGCAACCATGCATGTTAAAGTGCATGCATGGTTGCCATCCAAATTCGCGATGTGCCGGACGAGCTGAGAGACGCCCTTGCCCGTGATGCGCAGGCGCGTGGCCAATCACTGCAGGCATACCTACTGGCGCTACTGCAACGCCAAGCTGACGCAGCCCACAACGCAGAATTTCTGCGTACGTGGCAGCCACCGCAGATCGACTATGCGTGGAACGACGACAATATCGTCATCGACCTCATCGAGCAACAACGCCGCGAACGCGATGAGCGCACGCTTGGGGGCGTACCCCCCAAGACATCATGATCGTTATTGACGCGTCGGCACTCGCCGAATTACTAACCAATGCGAACGGCGCAGCGTTGAGAGTCCGCGACGTTCTCGCTGCTGATACAGAATGGATAGGCCCCGAACACCTCCTAGTCGAAACCGCTAGCGCACTACGTGGCCTATGGCTGGGTGGAATCACCACCGATGCAGAATTCACTAATCAGCTCGACACCCTTGGGAGTCTCCGCATCGCGTCCATCCCGTTTCGACTCCTATTGCCGCGTGTGCGCGAACTCGCCGCCAACGCAACCTCATATGACGCTGCGTACCTCGCCGCCGCGGAGCACCTGCGTTGCCGACTCGTCACACTAGATTCCAAACTCGCTCGCGTGCCCGGATCCCCAGCCGATGTACACCTCATCGAGCGACGCTAGAAAGTCCGGGTCAACTTAGATCTCGCGTTCGCATAGGAATTAGGCAATCGACACACGCTGCGGCGCCCCACTCAAAGGATCGAGTGGGGCGCCGTGAACAGCTGAAGTACTTACTCGGCGAGCCGCTGTTCGGTCGCAGCTAGCAGGACGCAGGTGGCTAGACCATTCATCGCCTTATCCAGCTCATCCAAAGACGGGTAGCTGGGAGCGATGCGGATGTTCGTGTCCTCAGGATCATTGCGGTACGGGAACGCTGAACCAGCAGCCGTCAACGCAATACCAGCATCTTTCGCCAAGTCGATGACGCGGGCCGCCGTGCCCTCCGGCACATCGAGGCTAATGAAATAGCCGCCCTTCGGCTCCGTCCACGACGCCACCTTCGACGCACCCAGACGATCCTCAAGGATCCGCAGAACCAGCTCAAACTTCGGGGCAAGCAGCTCCCGGTGACGCTCCATGTGCGCACGAACACCGTCCGCGTCACCGAAGAAACGCAGATGCCGAAGCTGATTAACCTTGTCCGGGCCGATGCTCTTCTTGCCGTAATGCTGCTGGTACCAGGCCAGGTTCTCCGTCGAACTACCAAAGAACGACACACCAGCACCGGCAAACGTGATCTTCGACGTCGACGCCAACACCAGCGGCCGGTTCGGGTAGCCCGCCTCAGCGGCCATACCGAGCACGTCATAGGCAGGTGCAGTGTCGCCGAACAGTGGATGCACCGCGTAAGCGTTGTCCCAGAACAACCGGAAATCAGGAGCCGCCGTCGGCATCGACGCCAACTCGCGGACGATGTCCTCCGAATACACCGCGCCCGTCGGGTTCGAGTACGTGGGAACAACCCACATGCCCTTGATCTGCGGATCCGCACCCACAAGGCGAGTGACCTCCGCCATGTCGGGGCCATCCGGGTTCATCGCGACCGGAATCATCTCGACACCGAACGTCTCAGTGATCGCGAAATGACGGTCATACCCCGGCGACGGGCACAAGAACTTGACGACCGGCTCCTGCGACCACGGCCGCGGCGAATCCACCGTGCCGTGCAGCAGGGAGAACACGACGAGGTCGTGCATGATTTCCAGGCTCGCGTTGCCGCCCGCCAACAAGTTGGATGCAGGAATTCCCAGGAGTTCGCCGAAAATCTTACGCAACCCCAGCAGGCCCGTCAAACCACCATAGTTGCGGCAGTCCGTGCCCGAATCGTCCTTGAACTCGCCCGCACCTGGCAGCATCAGCAAGTCATTAGACAGGTCCAACTGCTCCGGGGACGGTTTGCCGCGGGTCAGGTCGAGAGTGAGTTTCTCGGTTTTCAGCTGCTCATAGTTAGCAGCTTGCTGCTGATGCTCGGTCTGGAGTTCCTCATGGCTCATCAACCCAATCTGGGTTTGGCTAGGCATCCGGAGCGGCCTTTCACCGACAGTGGTCGGGTATGTGAAGCGTTTAGGGGACCCCGCGCACCCGGCAGAGCCCGTTGACCCTTGCTGCCTTCCGGCCCTGGGGGAGTTCACAGGATGCGCGCCGCGCGGGATCCATCGCAAAGTGTAGACGCTTCTGGCCGCGCCCGGTGACTCACCCCGGTCAGCGGCCTCCGACTCGACAAACTCGATAGCGGTGTTAACGTCGCCCGTCGGGATCAGCTGCTAACAACGATGGGATGGCGATGAAATCACTCAAGGCGGTCTCCGCAGCCGCACTGCTGACCGCGGCCGCAGCCCTGACCGCTTGCTCGAACGGTGGCGACGAAACCCCAGCCCCCGAACCGGTGCAGTGGAACTCGGCAAGCTCCTGCGACCTCGCTGACCCCGCAACGCTGGAACCGCTATTAACGACGGGCATCACCGAAGGCACCGCCAGCAGCGTCAACGGCGACACCTCATGCCTGTGGGGTTCGGTGGAGCAAATGAACACCGTGTCGGTCGCTCTCAACTCGTCGCCGCAGGATCTGCCGGAACTGCGCACCATCGACGTCGTCGGCCAGAAAGGCCGGGTGCTGGCTGAAAGCAAATATCAGTGCACCATCGAGTTCGAAACCGATTCCGGCGTGGTGACGGTGGAAGGCAAGTTCGGTTTTGATGCGATGGCCAACCCTGATACGTCCTGCAACCGCGTCGTCCCCCTCGCTGAAGAGGTGCTAGAGAACCTGGCGTGGTCCAAGTAGACCGCGCTGATCAGCCCGTTTACCAGTCTTGGCGAGTCTTTCGGTATGCTCCTCCACGGAGGATTCGCCTAGTGGCCTATGGCGCTCGCCTGGAACGCGG
>JAAYXN010000048.1 GCA_012515885.1 Rhodococcus sp. (in: high G+C Gram-positive bacteria) | reverse complement strand
GTGAGTCGCGATGCCAAATCTTCAGCTTGCCGTTGAAGCTGGACAACGTCGGTCACTGCTCAGCGAGTTTGAGTAGGTATTCCAGGCCCTCAATGTTCGCGAGGATGCCGCGATGCTGGGCATCGAGCTCCCAGGCTGCCCCGAGACGAAAGAGCTCATCCCTGGACATACCAGATTTCTCGACGAGTTCCGCGATGCGCGCCTGCGCCTCTTCAATCGTCAGCACATGGACGCCGTTTTTCTTCGGTGTAGTTTCGGTCATGCTGACGCCTCCTCTGCTTCCACATCCAGTATGCCCTGGATGCGGGTGGTTCCACTATGTCAGCAGGGTCTGACATGTTTGCGAAACCGCATAGACCAGCAGGTTTGGTGGCGGGCATTTCGTCGCCGCGACGCGTACCGTCAACCTCATGGCGAATCGTCTCGGCTCCGCAACTAGCCCATACCTGCGTCAACATGCGGACAACCCCGTGCACTGGCAGGAATGGGGGCCAGATGCCATGGCCGAAGCACACGAGCGGGACGTGCCGATCCTGCTGTCCGTCGGCTACGCCGCTTGCCACTGGTGCCACGTCATGGCACACGAATCCTTCGAAGACGACGACACCGCAGCCCTAATGAACGCCAACTTCGTGTGCATCAAAGTTGACCGTGAAGAACGCCCCGACATCGACGCCATCTACATGAACGCCACCGTCGCCATGACCGGGCAAGGCGGCTGGCCCATGACCTGCTTCCTCACCGCCGACGGCGCACCCTTCTACTGCGGCACCTACTATCCGCGCCAACCCCGCGGCGGAATGCCATCCTTCACCCAACTTCTCACCGCAATCACCGACACGTGGAACACGCGCCGTGACGAAATCGACCGTGTCGCAGCAGCCGTCGTCGACGACCTAGGGCGAGCCTCCGGTGCCGTCCCCGCCGGCGAAGCACCGCCATCTATCGACGACCTCAACGCTGCCGTCACAGCGGTGCTGCACGACGAAGACCCCGCACATGGCGGCTTCGGGGGAGCACCAAAGTTCCCGCCGTCCGCGCTCCTTGAAGGCTTGCTGCGCAGTGTTGAACGCACCGGCAGCACGGACGTACTTGACGTCATCACCCGCGCCGCGGACGCAATGGCCCGCGGCGGCATCTACGACCAGGTCGGCGGCGGCTTCGCCCGCTACTCCGTGGACGCGCAGTGGATAGTGCCGCACTTCGAGAAAATGCTCTACGACAACGCGCAGCTCCTGCGGTTCTATGCGCATCTCGCTCGCCGCACAGATTCACCCTTGGCCCGCCGAATCGCCATCGAGACAGCAACATTCATGCTCGAAACCCTCCGCACTGCGGAAGGTGGATTCGCTTCTGCGCTCGACGCTGACACTGAAGGCGTTGAAGGATTGACGTACGCGTGGACGCCGGACCAGCTCATCGAGATCCTCGGATTCGAAGACGGAGTGTGGGCGGCAGGACTGTTCGCGGTCTCCTCGACAGGAACATTCGAGGCAGGCATGTCCGTGCTGCAACTGCCCGAAGACCCCGATGATCTGCAGCGTTGGGATGCTGTGCGCGCCAAACTTCTTGACGCCCGCAACCGGCGGCCCCAACCTGAGCGTGACGACAAAGTCATCACCGCGTGGAATGGGCTCGCCATCACCGCACTGGCAGAAGCGGGAGCCGCACTCGGCCAACCTGAATGGGTGGAGGCCGCCGTGCACACCGCCGACATGCTGCTGCGCACGCACCTCGTTGACGGGCGCCTGCGCCGCGCCTCTCTCGGCGGAACCGTGGGTGAACCAGCCGGAATCCTTGAGGACTACGCGGCGCTGGCCACCGGACTCGCGGCACTGCACCAGGCGACAGGTGATGCCGGGTGGATCGCGAAAGGGGCCCAGCTCGTCGACACCGCGCTCACCCACTTCGCAGACGCATCCGAGCCGGGCAGCTGGTTCGACACCGCGGATGACGCAGAAACTCTCGTCACCCGCCCACGCGATCCGGTTGATGGCGCGACGCCGTCAGGTGCGTCGACTATTACCGAAGCGTTGCTGACTCTGACGCCACTGGTCGATCCGGAAACGAGTGCGCGCTACGCGATTGCTGCCGAACAGTCCCTAGCCCGCGCGTCAGTGCTGGTATCGCGGGCAAGCCGATCTGCCGGACACTGGATCGCCGTCGCTGAAGCGTACGTCGCGGGTCCGTTGCAGATCGCGGTCGCACTCAACGCAGATGTGCCCGAGCATTCGGAGCTACTTCAAGCTGCGCGTGCCTATGCGCCGGGCGGCGCCGTCGTCGTCGGTGGGGTGGGGGAGTCCAGTCCGCTGCTGCCAGACCGTCCTCCGGTAGACGGCAAGGACGCGGCTTACATCTGCCGGGGGACGGTCTGCGGACTGCCGGTCACTGACCCGGACGAGTTGCGCCAAGCGCTCGCCCGCCAGCCCTGACCGCTTACCGCACGTCGCGTCGACTAAACCCGACAAAGCCGAGTGCCGTGGCCACGATAATGATCGCGCCCAACAGGCCTAGGGCCACTACCGACGTGCTTGCCCCACCGCCGACGGCACCCAGAACAGCGGTGCCGGGAAGCCTCGGGGTGTGTTCCAGCACCGACGATGCTTGCACAGCAGATGGAAGTTGGAGGGCCGGTCCCAGCAGCGTTGCCACTGCTGACCACGCGAAGAGTGCCCACACGGCAGGCGTCCATGTCGGTGCGAGACCGAACAGGGCGATCGTCAGAGCTAGAAAAAGAAGTACAGCGGGAAGGTGAGCGAGAGCCGCGAGCACCATCTCCGAGATCGCGCCCACCTCGCCTGTGCGCAGGGCGTGCGCGCCGCCGAGGCCTAGCCCGCCGAATAGCAGAACCAGCGCCCCGGTCAGGGCCGCAACGCCGACATAGCTGGCAAGCCACTGCCGACGCAGCAACGGGACAGATAGGACGAGGTCAGCACGGCCGCTGTCCTCTTCCAGGCGGGTACGCAGTAGTGCAACGAGGACGCCAGCGCTAGCGAGAATGGCGATAAAGAGTCCGGACATCGCGAAGTACGAGTCGACGATATCCCCGGTGGTAAACCCGCCCATGAGGTCCAGCATGGCTGTCGACGCGTTGGCCATTTCTTCAGCGTCAGCGCCGATGATGCCGAACGCGGCGCCTATTCCCAGTCCGGCGGCCGTCCAGCCAATGACAGGTCCACGGTAGGTGCGCCACGACAGTGCCCATGACGACGCCAGGCGGGGTGAGCCGACAGAGGGCCCGGGCTTAGGGCGTATCAGGCCGGCCTCAAGATCGCGACGTGACTCAAGAACGAGGGCTGCGGCAATCAGGATTGCACTGACAGACCACGCGAAAAGCAGGGGCCACCAACGATTATCGGCAAAGGCATGCGCTGCCTGCGCCCAACCCAATGGCGAAAGCCACGAGACGAAAGGCACCGAGCCCGCGTCCCCGATGGCGCGTAGCGCAAACGCAACGCCGAGGACAGCGAAACTGATCGCATAGGTACCGCGGACGCGTTCGGACACCTGGGCAGCAAGAGCAGTGATAGCGGCGAAGGTGACGCCGATGGTGGCTAGCGCGGCACCGAACACAATGGAACCGGTCGCGGTGGAACCGGTAGCAATGAGCGCCAACGCTGCACCCGACCCGACAGCGATATTGGCCAACAACACAACACAGAGCAGGGCTACAAGATTGGCGTGAACACCAAAGACACCGGCGCGCAGCAGTTCTAGTCGACCCAATTCCTCAGTTCCCCGAGAATTACGCGCCACCAGAACAATGTTGAGTGCGGCCACCCCAAGCGCGATGTACCAACCCGCTTCAAAGACAGCGATCCCACCGATGCTGGTGAGACCAACGGGCGGACCGTTCAACGCGTGTGATGCGACGATGTTCGCTGTCGCGATGCTGTAGCTGAGCCGGTCTGCGACAGTGGGATAGAGCGAGGAGATGCCCATACCGAGACCAGCGAAAAGCAGTGTCGTGCTGATGATCCAGACGGACAGCAGGATGCGTTCCAGGCGCAGAATGAGCCGCAGCGCAAGGGGCCATCCTGTAATTGAACTGCCCGCCGCATGAGCCTGCGGCGTCGGCCGCTCAGTGGTGGCGTTTTCGACGTGGCCGGCATGGGGGGGCGTTGTTGCGGTACTCATACCGTCGCGACCTCGCCATCTGCGGCCAACGTGTAGTGCTCAAGGAAGAGGTCTTCAAGAGCTGGCGGTGCGGAACTGAGTGCAACGAGGCCGTGGCGACCGACAAGTGCGATTGCTGAGTCAAGGTGGTCGGCGTCGACGGTGAACGTGATGGTTGTGTCGTCGCTGATAACGTCGGCGACACCGGTGATCGCTTCGAGTCCAGTAACAGAAGTCCGAGTGGTTGCGCTGACCGATGTTCTGGTGCGGGCCCGAAGTTCGTCAAGAGTTCCGGACTGCACGGTGCGACCCGATCGGATGATGCTGACGCGATCACAGAGCTTCTCGACTTCGCTGAGGATGTGACTCGACAGCAGTACCGTCGCGCCGCGCTCACTGGCTTCGCGGACACACTCGGTAAACACTCGCTCCATCAGAGGATCCAGGCCGGATGTGGGTTCGTCGAGGATGAGCAGTTCCGCATCTGCAGCGAAGGCGGCGACGAGGGCCACCTTTTGGCGGTTGCCTTTCGAATAGGTTCCGGCGCGTTTGGTGGTGTCGAGCTCGAAGCGTTCGACCAGTTCGTTGCGTCGACGGCGATTTTGGTTGGCGCGCATTTGCCCCAGCAGGTCGATGACTTCGCCGCCGGTCAGTGCAGGCCACAGGCTGACGTCGCCGGGAACATAGGCGAGACGGCGATGGATGGCGAGTGCGTCTGTGCGCGGGTGCAGGCCAAATACTTCCGCTGTTCCTGAATCAAAACCTAGTAATCCCAGCAGGATTCGGATGGTGGTGGACTTGCGGGCACCGTTGGGGCCGAGGAAGCCGTGGACTTCTGCGCGGTTGATGTCGAGATCGAGTCCGGATAGTGCGCGGAAAGCCCCGTAGCTCTTGGTGAGATTCTCGATGCGGATCACGGATTCAGTTCGAGATGCGCGCAGTTCTTCGTTCGCCATCTTGTCCTCCCCAGTAGGGCGATTGGAGTTGGCGACCCGACTGCCACCAACCTGAGAGTCACTGTCAACTTTTAACTGACACTACAAGTACGCCCTTTGAAACTGCAAGTGACTTTCAGATTGTTGTGAGTTGGGTGCAGTGTGGGTTGGGTAAGGTTCTGTAGGTGAGCACACAACCGCCGCCCGCGCCCGGGTTGCGCGAGCGCAAGCGGCTTGAAGCGATGCGGCGGATACAAGCGTCCGCACTCGATCTCTTTGACCGCTTTGGGTATCGGCAGTTCACGGTCGAGCAGGTTGCAGCGGATGCGGGCGTCTCGCCCAGCAGCGTGTACCGCTACTTCGGTACTAAAGAACAGCTCATCCTCCACGACGAGTACGACCCGCGGATCCTGGAACTATTGCGTTCAGTCGACTCCGGGGCCACGTGGACAGTTCCGCAAATGATGGAGATCCTCAGGCACGGCGCGGGATTGTTCATGTCGGTGCTGGGGCCGGGCGACGAAGAGCGAGTTCAGCGTCGAATGGCGTATGTCGTGAGTGAACCGGAAGTGCACGCGGGCATGGTCCGCGACGCACAAAAGCAAGAAGTAGAAATCCGGGAGATCGTGGCGTCTCGGCTTGGCCGCGACGGGTCAGATTTTGAAGTGCGAGTGCTCGTCGCCATGGCTGTGTGGGGATTCCTCTCCGGAATCTTCCACTGGGCGGAGTCTGGGTTTACGCAATCCTTGGCCACCACGATCAGCGATGTTTTTGAGATCGTCACCCGCCCAGTCGGCTCAGCAATCGACATCGAACAGGCGGACGCCGACTAACTGGCGTAGGCCACCACGACCCACCACACCGCGATGTAGTGACAGAGCGCCGCGATGGCGGTGGCCGCGTGAAAGAACTCGTGGTGGCCGAAGGTTTCTGGCCACGGGTTGGGCCACTTGGTGGCATACAAAATGGCGCCGCCGCTGTAGAGCAAACCGCCGATGAGCAGCAGAATCATGGGCGTATAACCGACCTGCTGCACAAGTTCGGGGGCGACCGGCACGATCGCCCAGCCGAGCAACAGATACAGCGGCACACCTACCCAGCGCGGCGCCGTCGGCCACAGCATTTTGAGGGCGACGCCTGCGAGCGCGCCGGACCACACCACGATCATGAGGGTGCGTCCCGTTGCCGTTGGCAGCGCCAGCATCGCGAACGGGGTGTAGCTGCCCGCGATAAACAGGAAGATCATCGAGTGATCTGCGCGTTTCATGCGGATGCGTGCGGCAACAGTGTTCCAGTGGATGCGGTGATAGGTCGCGCTGACGGCGAACAGGGCGCACACGGTCACGCCGTATACCGAGGTCGCGATCACAGCTCGCGGTGAGACTTCGGTGGCCGCATAGGCGACGAGCGCGCCGCACGCGATGATCGCGACTACACACGCCCACAGGTGAATCCATCCGCGCATCCGCGGTTTGACGGGAAGCTCGTCGATACCGAACGCCGTCATGGAGCTGCTCCTTCGTTGGTCGCATCCACTAACCTACGCAACCGTAGGTTAGTGATCTATTGCAGAGCGTACCGAACGACTCGCAAAGTTCAGCCAGGCAAGTGGTGGACGTAATAAAACGGCGTAGTGTTGGGCCTCATGGTGATTGCCCGGTGAGTGCGCGTTCCCTCCTCTACAGGCTCTACGAGCGTCGATTGCTGTCGAAGCTCGACGGTATGGAGCACCCTCGCCACGTGGCGGTCATGTGTGACGGCAACCGTCGTTGGGCACGGGAAAACGGTTTCACCGACGTCAGCCACGGGCATCGGATGGGCGCGCTCAAGATCGCGGAAATGCTGGAATGGTGCGACGCCGCCGGCATCGAGATGGCCACCATCTACCTGCTCTCCACGGAAAATTTGCGACGCGATCCAGAAGAACTGGACACGCTCCTTGAGATCATCACCGACGTCGTTGAAGAGATCTCTGGGCCCGGCCAAAACTGGAGCGTCAAGATTGTCGGTGCGCTTGATCTGCTTCCGCCTGATCTGTCACGGCGGCTCCGGGACGCTGCTGAACGCACACAGGGTCGCACAGGCACGCACGTGAACGTCGCGATCGGTTATGGCGGACGGCAGGAGATCGTGGACGCCGTACAGGCGCTCGTTGGCGACAAACTCAGCGACGGATTGTCGGGCCAGGAGCTTGTCGACGCGATTACCGTCACCAACATTGAGCGCCACCTCTACACCTCCGGGCAGCCGGATCCGGATTTGGTGATCCGCACGTCCGGCGAGCAGCGACTATCGGGCTTTCTGCTGTGGCAGAGCGCGTACTCCGAGATTTGGTTCACCGAAGCGTATTGGCCCGAGTTCCGTCGCGTCGACTTCCTGCGCGCACTGCGTGACTACGCTGCCCGGCACCGCCGTTTCGGCGCATAGGCGTCTTACAGTTTGCGCAGCCGGAGACGGTTAATGGTGTGGTCGGCGTCCTTGCGCAAAACGAGGGTGGCGCGCGGGCGGGTCGGCAAAATGTTGTCCACCAGGTTGGGGCGGTTAATGGTGTTCCAGATTTCTTTCGCCGCCGACGACGCGTCCCGGTCCGTCAACGTCGAATAGTGATGGAAATGGGCGTCGGGGTTGGCGAACGAGGTCTTGCGCAGCGCCAAGAATCGGTCGACGTACCACTTCTCGATGTCTTCAATGCGGGCGTCGACGTAGATGGAGAAGTCGAACAGGTCAGACACCATCAGCCGCGGGCCGGTTTGCAGAACGTTGAGCCCCTCAATGATGAGGATGTCGGGCTGTTTGATCAGGTGATACTGCCCGGGGACGATGTCGTACGAGGTGTGCGAGTAGACGGGGGCGGCTACTTCACGGGCGCCTGATTTGACCTCGGTGACAAACCGCAACAGCTTGCGCCGGTCGTAGCTTTCCGGGAATCCTTTGCGGTGCATCATGCCGCGACGTTCGAGTTCCCTTGTGGGATAAAGGAACCCGTCTGTGGTCACCAGGTCGACGCGGGGGTGATGTTCCCAACGCGCAAGCAGCGCTTGCAGCACACGCGCGGTGGTGGATTTGCCGACAGCGACGCTGCCCGCGACACCAATCACAAACGGCACCTGGCGGTCGGGATGTTTCTCACCGAGGAACGTTGCGGTGGCGGCGAAGAGCCGTTGCCGCGCAGCGACCTGAAGGTGGATAAGTCGGGCCAAAGGCAGATACACCTCGGCGACTTCCTCAAGGTCGATCTGCTCACCAAGGCCGCGCAGGCCGCGCAGTTCGTCTTCGGTGAGTACCAGCGGGGTGGATTTACGCAGGGTCCGCCACTGTTTGCGGTCGAACTCGACGTAGGGGCTCGGTTCGCTAGCTTTCGACATCAGTGCTGCTCACACTCGATGCTGGCTGCAGGTGAACTCATCGCCGGTAGCGGTTGCATAGTCGAATTGTGCGCTCATCGTTGACCTGCCATGACAGCGCCCCGTCCTACACCGCGTCGTATTTCGAAATCGTACTAGAGTGCGAACCTATGGAGCCTGACCCGCTAGTTCGCCAATACCTGCTGCTGGGGCTAAGTTTCGACCGTCTCGAAGAGGGATTCGTTGACGCCTATACCGGCGACGCGGCGCTGCGCCGTCAGGTCGAAAATGCCTCGCCGCCGGACCCTCGTGAACTCGCCGCCACTGCCCGCACCTTGCGCGGGGAACTGGACAGTTCGGGCCTGTCCGCGCAGCGCGTGGCGTTCCTCGACGCGCACCTGAAAGCGTTGGAATGCTCCGCCCGAAAATTCAGTGGCGACGACGTCGGATTCGTCGACGAGGTGTACGCATACTTCGATGTGCGTATCGCCCGCGGCGACGAGGACGAATACCGGCAGGCACATCAGAAGATTGAGCGCGTCCTGCCCGGGCCGGGCCCATTGACCGAGCGGGTGCACGCGCACCGGGCGGCCGACGAAATCCCGCCGGAACGCCTACGTGACTGCGTCGAAGCCTTCTCCAGCGCGCTGCGCGATCTGGTGCGCGGGCGGTATCCGCTACCCGAGAACGAGACCGTCGAATATGAGGTGGTCGGCGATAAGCCGTGGTCAGGGTTCAACTACTACCTCGGCGGCTACCAGTCGAAAGTTGCCATCAACTCCGACCTCAAACAGCACATGGCTAACTTGCCGCGCCTGATCGCCCACGAGTCGTATCCCGGTCACCACACCGAGCACTGCCGCAAAGAAGCCGGACTGGTCGGCGACGGTCAGCTGGAACAGACACTGTTCGTCGTCAACACCCCGCAGTGCCTCATGGCGGAGGGGCTCGCGGACCTCGCGTTGGAGTCGATCGTCGGCGAAAACTGGGGCCTATGGGCGCAGGAAATTTACGCCGACCTCGGTTTGCGGTTCGACGGCGCTACAGCGCAGGAACTGTCGACGGCGTCCGCGCAACTACTGAGCGTGCGCCAGGACGCGGCGTTGCTGCTGCACGACGAACACCGCGGCGAGGATGACGTCGCAGCCTTCCTGCAGCGGTGGAGCTTGACGACACCTGACCGGGCACGTCAGTCGCTGCGGTTCTTGCAGTCGCCGCTGTGGCGGGCATACATCAGCACCTACGTCGAGGGTTATCGCCTGCTCGGGACGTGGCTGCGTGAAGCGCCGGTAGGGCCGGAGCGGTCTGAGCGTTTCCGTCGACTCCTCGATGAACCGCTGATCCCGCAGACCCTGCGCAGCGAGCTCGCGGTGGGGTAGACGTCAGGTAGACGTGGGGGTAGACCTCCGCCTGTGCCTCCGCGACGGCTGCCTCCTTTTGGACACAATGTCACTGCGTATCCGTTAGATGGATACGTTGCGACATTGTGCCCGGGCGTTCGCACGTGCAACCCGTGTGAACACCAGTCGAGTGCACTTCACTAGACTTAGGGCCTACTCGTACTGAACCCCCATCTTGGAGATGTGTCGATGACCGCTGTGCCCGGTTCCGCTATCAACTCGGTTCCGCTGACCGAACTTGACCCTGAGGTCGCCGAGGCGATGGCCGGTGAGCTCAGCCGCCAGCGCAACACCCTTGAGATGATTGCGTCCGAGAACTTCGTTCCGCGCGCCGTGCTGCAGGCACAGGGCAGCGTCCTGACCAACAAGTACGCCGAGGGCTACCCGGGTCGCCGCTACTACGGTGGCTGCGAGAACGTCGACATCATCGAGGATCTTGCTCGTACCCGCGCCAAGGAACTGTTCGGTGCTGAGTTCGCGAACGTTCAGCCGCACTCGGGTGCACAGGCCAACGCTGCCGTGCTCATGTCGCTGATGAGCCCGGGCGAGAAGATCCTCGGCCTGGACCTCGCGCACGGTGGCCACCTCACCCACGGCATGAAGCTCAACTTCTCCGGCAAGCTCTACGACGTCG
>JAAYXN010000047.1 GCA_012515885.1 Rhodococcus sp. (in: high G+C Gram-positive bacteria) | reverse complement strand
GCTTGGTCATCTCACGCGTGAGCATGAGGATTTCCTTCTTGGTGCGACCCTCGAGGCCACCGGTCTGCTCCATGGCCTCGAGCTCCTTGAGGCGGAGGAGGCGCTTGTGGACCGTGGTGAAGTTGGTGAGCATGCCGCCGAGCCAACGCTGGTTCACGTAGGGCATTCCGACGCGAGTTGCCTCGCCCGCAATGGACTCCTGGGCCTGCTTCTTGGTGCCGACGAACAGGATGGTGCCGCCGTGGGCAACCGTCTCCTTGACGAACTCGTACGCCTTGTCGATGTACGTGAGCGTCTGCTGCAAGTCGATGATGTAGATGCCGTTGCGGTCGGTGAGGATGAATCGCTTCATCTTCGGGTTCCAGCGACGGGTCTGGTGCCCGAAGTGAGTACCACTGTCGAGCATCTGCTACATGGTTACGACAGCCATGGCTGTGTACCTCTTTCATGTGCCGGTTGACGCAGCTGGTCGGGTGACCTCTGCCCTGGCGTCCGCTGACCCTCGGACCTACATGTGCAGGACCAGCCGAAGGCCTTTCGATGGTGCGCGGACGCGCGAAGTCGGCCTGAGCGCGCTAAAGCAGGCACAGACCGCTTATCCAGTGTACGGGGTGGCGGCCCCAAGACCCAACCGGCTACCACCGCGGCCCGTAGCGGCGATGCCCGAATCACGTGAAAATGCACAGTGAACTGCGCAAATCAAGAGGTTTCCGCAATCTGTGGATAAGAAAATATCCATCCACAGATTGCCCAGCGGCGCACTTTTGCGCCACTTTTCGCGCGACAGTTCAGCGTATGAACCGACTACTTTCGCTACCGGTCACCCTCCTAGCGCTCCTGACCACCGCGCTTCTCCTTGTCGCCCACGTCGCCACCCCGCCGCGAGCGGCAGCCGAAGAGTGGCGCGGTCTCGTCACGACGGGCACCTTTGACTGGCCTCTCGTTCCGCGACCGCATGTCTCGCGAAAATTCGACAAGCCAGAACACAATTGGCTTTCCGGGCATCGCGGCGTCGATCTCGCTGGATATCCCGGTCAAGCCGTCCTCGCCGCGGGCGCAGGCATCGTTGTCTTCGCGGGTGTCGTTGCTGGTAAGCCCGTGGTCTCGGTCGATCACCCCGGCGGCCTACGCACCACATATGAGCCCGTCGAACCGCGCGTCACCGCAGGCATGCGGGTCGGACAGGGCACCGTTCTTGGCTACCTTGAGCCCGGGCATCAGCAGTGTTCGGCCCCGTCAGGCACCTGCCTGCACTGGGGATTGCGCCGCGGACGCGAATACCTGGACCCAACGGTATTGGTGCGCGCCATGCCTATCCGACTACTGCCCACCCGCTAGCAGCAGCGCATGGGGAGGAAGCGCAGGAGGAACTATGCGCGTGGGTGCGCCTGGTCGTGCACGGCACGCAGACGCGAGACGGACACGTGGGTATACATCTGCGTCGTCGCCATGCTCGCGTGCCCCAGTAGTTCCTGGACCACCCGCAGATCCGCGCCGCCCTCCAGTAAATGCGTCGCTGCCGTGTGCCGTAGCCCGTGTGGCCCAAAATCGGGACTGCCCGGGACTGCTTGAAGAACGTCGTGTACGACAGCCCGCGCCTGCCGCTGATCGAGGCGTCCGCCCCGCTTGCCAAGCAGCAGTGCCCGCGGTGAGCGTTCAGTCACCAACGCTGGCCGGCCAATCCGCAGCCACGCTCCCAGCGCGTCGGCAGCCGGGATGCCAAACGGCACCGATCGTTCTTTGTCTCCCTTACCGATCACTCGCAGCAGACGACGCTCGTAGTCGACCGAGTCGAGGTCCAGCCCGCACAACTCCCCCACCCTGATTCCCGTCGAATACAGCAACTCCACAATCAACCGGTCCCGCAAGGCCACCGGATCATGCTGTGCCGCGCCAGATTGAGCGGCCTTCATCGCCGCTTCTGCTTGCGGTTGACGCAGCACCGTCGGCAAAGTCCGGTGCGATTTGGGGGCAACGAGACGCGCCGCGGGGTCAACGGCGATGCGGCGAGTGCGCACCAACCACGCCGTGAAGTTGCGTGCCGATGACGTGCGCCGAGACAGCGTGGTTCGGGCGACGCCGTCCGCTGCCTGTTTGGCCAGCCACGCCCGCAAGACGTGGACGTCGAGATCGCCGAGCGTGGGCGTTGCAGTGTCCCCAGCGCCGATACCGGTGAGGAAAGCGAGCAGACTTCGCGTGTCCGTGAGATACGCCCGAATGGTGTGCTCGGACCGTCCCCGCCCCAAACGAAGATCGTCAGCGTAGTGACCCAACAGCTCGTCGAAATGCGCCGGAAGTGATCGGCTCAGTGCGCCGCTAGGTGCCGCCTCGACTGGCGTATCCGACGTATCCGAGGACGAGGACGAGGCACCTGGCGACGCTGCCGATCCGCTGCCTGGTGAATCCGAAGAACCCATGCCCTAACAGTGATCACCGCAGCTCGACGCGGCAAGCGGACGCGCCGAGAGTCGGCGCTATCCCGCGGCTTTTATCCGGCAGCCTCAGCGACAGCAAGTTCGGACTTCCACACGCGGAAACCTTCTTCGGTGCGACCGCGTCGCCAGTACCCGGAGATAGACGCCCGCTTCGCCGAGACGCCACGTTCGTTGCGGATGTACGGACGCAGGTTGTGCATCACTGCTTGGGCTTCGCCGTGGATGAACACGTGCGGCTCGCCGGGCAACCATTCAAGCTCACGGACCGTCGCGATGATCGGCGCGTTGTCGCCGGACTGTTCTTCGCCGGCCACGTTGGAGGCATTTCCGCGGTGCACCCAGATCACCTGGACGCCTTCTGGCGCGGTGATCGGAAGTTCGTCGTCGGCTCCCGCTACTTCCACCACGATGTAGCCGACAGCTTCTGGGGACAGTGCCCGCGCAGCAGCCGAGATCGCGGGGATGGCGGTCTCATCGCCCGCAAGGAGATGCCAGTCTGCGCCCGCGTCTGGGGCGTAGGCCCCGCCGGGGCCGCGAACGGTGAGGCTCTCGCCCGCCTTTGCTCGCGCCGCCCATGGACCCGCAATGCCCTGATCGCCGTGGACGACGAAGTCGATGGCGATTTCGCGCAGGTCTGTGTTGACCGAGCTGACGGTGTAGGTGCGCAGATAGGTCTGTCCCTCATGCGGAACTTCAAGCTTGACGTAGGCGTCGGTGAAGGCGTTGGGCGTGAACGCATCGAAGCCGGGGCCACCGAGGAACACGCGAATCATGTGCGGAGTCAGCTGCTCAGATCGCAGGACGGTCAGTGTCGTGGTGGGCTTAGACACGCGGGCGGCCTTTCGGAATTTTCTTAGCATTACCTAACACAACTTACATGGCTGCGCGCGATGGTTGGGAACGGCCATCGAAACTGCTCTTCCCGGCCTAATCCGCCGCCACTACGATCACCACAATGAACAGTCGTCGCTCCCCTCTCCGTCTCGTTGCCACGATGGTGCTGGGGTCCGTCCTTCTTGCCGGTTGTGCGAGCCAGTCGGTGCCGTCCGCCGATGAGGGCTTCAGCAAGTACGACGGCATGGCCGTCGGACCAGATGGGGTGGCACGATCGGAGTTCTCCCAGGATGGCTCCTCATCTGAGGCACCTGCCGCTGAGCGTTCCGAGATCGTCACGGTCAATATCAGTCTCGAAGCGGACGATCCGATCGCCACGGCCAATGCCGTCGCGGATGTGGCCACCAATCTTGGTGGACGAGTAGACCATCGTTCAGAGCGCCCGAGCGTCGATGACACTGAGCGCCCGAGCGGCGATGATGCTGCTGCGGTGGCGTCGCTGACGATTCGGGTGCCTGCCGCCGATGTTGATGCGGCGCTGGACGATATTGGTGAGAGCGCTGCGGTGGTGGAAGTGAACCTATCCCGCGAGGACGTGACGCTGCAGGTGCAAGATCTTGAGGCACGTATCGCCGCACTTCAGGCGTCGGTGACGCGTCTGCACGATTTGATTGCGCAGGCGACGTCGACGTCTGATCTGATCGCTGCGGAGTCTGCGCTGTCTCAACGTCAGGGCGAGTTGGATAGTTTGACGGGCCAGCAACGCTATCTCCGCGATCAGGTGGCGATGGCCACCATTTCGGTGTCGATCGCCACGCCCGGTGACGCTCCACGTAGTGGCGGTTTCCTGTCCGGTCTGGAGAACGGCTGGAAATCGCTGGTCAATTCGGGGGCCGCGCTCATTATCTTTACCGGTGCGATTATTCCGTGGCTGGTGTTCTTCGGGCTCCTGGGTGGCCTCTTTTACGTGATCCGGCGGGCAATCCGGTCGCGCCGGTCGACGTAACCGCCTGAGTGTCTTTGCGGTGGGGCTAGGTTCGTCGCGACCACCCCGTTTCGTCTGCGCACGCAAAACCTTCGAGTTCAAGTAGTGGCAGGCTCGCTCGCACTCGATCGATCGGCACACCGGAATCTTCGGAGAGCTCAAGGGTGCTGCGCGTTCCCGATGCCGGTAGCGCCTCATAGACCAATGCCGCGTCCCCGCTGAGGATGTCGGTGTCACGTGATTCGACCACGGGGGTGTCGTCGCGCAGTTCGATGGGCCCTGCAACATCCACAATGTCGGCGGCGCTGGTAATCAGGGCGGCTTCGCCTTCGCGAATCATGCGGTTGCAGCCCGTTGAGGACGCCGCCGTGACCGGACCGGGCACGGCCATGACTGGGCGCCCCAGTTTGCGGCACCACGCTGCGGTGTTGCGGGCGCCGCTTCGCCAGCCTGCCTCCACCACGACGACGCCATCGGACAGTGCCGCCACCAATCGGTTTCGGGCAAGGAACCGGTAGCGCGCCGGAGTGGTTCCCGGTGGATACTCGGTGATGACCAGCCCGTCTTGGCCGATCTGACGTAGCAAGCGGGAATGCCCTGCGGGGTAAGCCCGATCAATACCGCACGCAAGTACGGCCACCGTTGCTCCGCCGACACCCAGTGCCGATCGGTGTGCAGCACCATCGATTCCGAAAGCTGCGCCAGATACCACCGTCCAGCCGTCGACGGCGAGATCGCCCGCAAGTTCCCCTGTCACATGCTCGCCGTAGCTACTCGCAGCGCGGGTTCCCACTATGCCGATGGCACGTTCGGTCACTTCGTTCAGCAACCGGGGCCCCTTCGCCCACAGGGCGAACGGCTCGCCCGCACCGGGTTCGTGTTCGACACCCGCGAAAGGTAGAAACCTCCACTGCGGCCATTCTGGATCCTCAGGGGTGACTAGCCGTCCCCCTATCGCGGCCATCATGTCAAGATCACGCTGCGCGGTATCAATGTGCGCCCGGGCAGCCGTGGCCGCGGCAAATGTTTCCGGAAGCCGCCCCTCCTTGACGGCACGGGCGACCGCTATCGGGCCGTATTCGGCGACCAACTTGGACATCTGCGGCGCGGGGCTTTGCACTGCGCGAGCAAGATACGCCCACGCAAGACGCTGTGGATCATGCTCAATTCTCGTTGCCGCGTTGTCGATACCTTCGGTCATCAATTCCCCCCTGGGTGAGAGTGCCTAACGGATGTAGTTGAATCGCGTTCGATCAACGCTGCTCTAGTGAAATCCCTTGTCGCGGAATCCCAGCGCGGTGATGACATGTTCCGGACCGGGACGGTCGACCCCGGACAGGTCAGCAACCGACCACGCAACGCGTAGGGCTCGGTCCGCGCCGCGGGCCGTAATCACACCGCGGCGCAGCGCTCGTTCTATGGGTTCGAGCGCGTCGGCCGCGAGCCGGAATTGCTGACGCAATGCAGGTCCGGGAACCTCTGCGTTGGTGCGCCAGCCGTAGTCGCTCCATCGCTGCGCCGCGGACGCCCGGGCGAGAGCTACACGTGCACGCACCGCGGTGGTGCTCTCGGTGACGTCGGCATCGCCGCCGTTGTTGATGAACGCGCCCGTTGACACCGCGTGCATCTGCACTCGTAGGTCAACCCGGTCTAACAGGGGGCCGGACAGTTTCCCGAGGTAGCGGCGGCGCACCATCGGAGAGCACACGCAGTCAACTTCCTTCGCGCTGGCGCACGGACATGGGTTTGCTGCGAGTACAAGCTGAAAACGTGCGGGATACCGCGACACTCCATCGCGTCTGGCGATCCGTACTTCGCCGTCTTCCAACGGGGTTCGCAGGCATTCGAGGGCCTTCGCACCCATCTCGGCGCACTCGTCGAGAAACAGCACTCCCCTATGCGCTCGGCTAACTGCACCGGGTTTCGCAGTACCGCTGCCACCACCGATCAATGAACTCACCGTGGCCGTGTGGTGGGGTGCGATAAACGGTGGCAGATCAATGAACGGGCGATCCGGTGGGAGGGTCCCCGCGACCGAATGGATGGCGGTCACTTCCAGGGCTTCCTCTTCGGTGAGGCGAGGCAAAATCCCCGGAAGACGGTGCGCCAGCATCGTTTTTCCTATTCCGGGTGGCCCAACAAGCATGAGGTGATGCCCGCCAGCAGCGGCGACTTCCATTGCCCAACGTGCGTCCGCTTGCCCGACAACGTCACTGAGGTCCGCGCGGGGTGGTTCCTCAAACACCGCTAATCCATCGGGTGACTGGAGATCGATTTCGCCGCGCATCCACGCTAGGGCAGAACGTAAATCCAGGGCGCCGAGTACTTCGACGTCCTTGACCAACCCGGCTTCCGGTAGCGCTTCGGTGGGAACCACGATGGTTTTGTATCCCGCACGTTTGGCGGCCAGTGCGGCAGGCAAAATCCCGCGCACTGTGCGGAGGCGACCATCAAGCGCAAGCTCTCCAAGGAACACTGATTCGTGCACACGGTCGCGCCGCACACTGCCGCCGGCATCGGCGACGGCGGCAACTAGCGCGAGGTCATAGACCGATCCCACTTTCGGAAGTGTTGCCGGTGACAGCGCCAGAATGACTTTCTGATCTGGCCACGGTTCACCAGAATTCACGGCGGCCGCGCGAATCCGGTCTCGCGCCTCCTGCAACCCCTTATCGGGCAACCCCACGACGTGGACGGCTGGAAGCCCGCGCCCGATATCTGCCTCGACTTCAACGAGTTGTCCATCGATGCCGTCGACCGCTACCGAGTACGCCCTGCCGAGCGCCATCAGAATGCGTCCGCGATGTGCTCGATGACTGGCTGCTCGCCACTGGCCTCGCTGCCACGATTGCGGCCGCGGTGAACGAGCACCGAGACGACATCGAATCGTATTCGCTGCCAGTAGTTTCCCGAGCTGCGCAGCCATTCGATAGCAAGCATCCGGATACGCCGCTGCTTCGCCGCGGTCACCGCTTCGCTGGGCAGTCCGTATCCGGTTCCCGAGCGGGTCTTGACCTCGATGAAGACCAGATGGTGTCCGTCCCGCGCGATCAGGTCGATTTCGCCGTTGCGGCTACGCCAGTTCCGTTCAACGATTTCCATCCCCTGCGTGGTGAGGAAATCAGCAGCGATCTGCTCCCCCTCGGCGCCCAGTGTCATGTTCTCTGCCATCACAACCCCCATAGCGTCTGCACCGATCTGGTGCTGATGCCATAGTTCCCGGCGCGTCAGTGACCCAACGCCGAAAGAGAGTCGAGAAAACACATCTGTGGATACAGCAGACCTGTGGATAACCGCCGCACGTGCGCAGGTCAACGAAACGAGGAGCGTCCCCGATGTCGGGGCCCTGTGTTAGTGCGCGTTTACGACAGGCCGTTGTCGGGAAGACGCAGGTCAGGCTTATCGAGTTCTTCGATGTTGACGTCTTTGAAGGTGATGACACGCACATATTTCACGAACCGCGCTGGCCGGTACATATCCCACACCCAGGCATCCGACATACGCAGCTCGAAATAGATTTCGCCGTCCGCGTTGTGCGGCAACAACTCAACCGAGTTGGCGAGGTAGAAGCGTCGCTCGGTCTCAACGACATAGGAAAACTGCCCGACGATGTCCCGATACTCGCGGTAGAGCGACAGCTCCATCTCGGTTTCGTACTTCTCGAGATCTTCGGCACTCATCGGCTGCGTGATCCTCCATTTTCGCTGTCCACGCACGCACCGGCCGGCCACGTGCTCCAGACACTCATCATCCCGCATGCCCCCGGATACCAAGTGCACCGACACCGGACACCTTCACGTGGGCCATCACGTTCGCGTACGACATTCGATGTTCCGCGCAGGGACCGAGGTCCGCAAGGGCACTCGTGTGCCGTGCTGTGCCGTATCCCTTGTGGATCGCGAAGTCATAGCCGGGGTACTCCCCGTCCATTTCCACCATGCCTCGGTCTCGAGTAACTTTCGCCAAGATGCTGGCCGCAGCGATACAGGCGGCCGCGGCGTCACCACCAATGACCGGCAGAGACGGCGCAGGCAGCCCTGGTACGCGGAACCCATCGGTGAGGACATAGCCGGGTGCAACATCGAGTCCCGCTACTGCCCGCCGCATCCCTTCAATGTTCGCTACGTGGACGCCGATCGCATCCACTTCCCAGGCAGGGACCTCGACGACACTCCAGGACACCGCGTGGCGTTTGATGAGGGGAAACAGCTCTTCCCGTGCACGTTCAGTGAGCTTCTTCGAGTCATCCAACCTGGACAACGCAGCAATGGGCTTCGCGGGCAAGATGCACGCCGCGACAACGAGCGGCCCAGCACAGGCGCCGCGACCAGCCTCGTCGACGCCAGCAACCGGGCCGAGCCCACTACGCACCAACGCCGACTCCATCGTCCGCAGGCCGGTGGACCTACGGATGACAGTGCGAGGAGGCCACGCGATACCTCGGTTTACTGCTCGCCCCATACTTCGATTCTCTACCCGTTCTGGATCTCTGGCGAGCTGATGCTGCCCATCCTGCTGGGTGGAAGGACGATGAATCGTGCTTTGCCGATGACGTTGTCGATGGGAACGGATCCTTGGAGTTCGTCTCCGACGTGGTAGCGCGAGTCTGCAGAGTTAGAGCGGTTGTCGCCCATCATCCACAGGTTGCCTTCGGGGACGGTGACGGGACCGAAGCAGCGCGGTGAGCGCTGTTCTGTTTCGCAGGTGCGCACTCCGGGCTCGAACGGGAAGTTCATGACGACGTACGGTTCGTCAATGGGTTTGCCGTCGACCATGATTCGACCCTGGTCGTCGCAGCATTCGACGGTTTGACCGCCGGTGGCGATGACGCGTTTGACCATGTCGTTCTGATCGGGCGCGACGAGGCCGACCATTGATCCGGCTTCTTGCAGTCCTCGAATCACGACGTTGTCTGATCGGGTTGACGTGAAGTTTTGTGACCAGCTATCGGGTGCTTTGAAGACGAGGACATCACCGGGTCGTGGATCGCCGAACCGGTAGGTCAGCTTTTCGACGACGATGCGGTCTCCGGTGCATCCTGGGCATCCGTGCAATGTCGGTTCCATCGATTCCGAGGGAATGAGGTACACGCGCGCCACGAAGG
>JAAYXN010000003.1 GCA_012515885.1 Rhodococcus sp. (in: high G+C Gram-positive bacteria) | reverse complement strand
GTCGATGTGGCATTGGGTGCAAACATGGACACGACGGTGCGGGTGCTCGCGCACGGGGGCACTGTGGTGGCGTACGCGCCCGAGCCTGAACCGCCGCAGATACCCACTGGTCGTCTGCTATTTATGCAGGCAGTGGTGCGGTTCATGTTGGTCTACACGATTACTGAGGCCGAGCAGGATGCTGCCGTCACCGGCATCGTCGATGCGCTCTCGGATTGCTCGTTGACCCCACTACCGACAACGGTATTTGGTCTTACCGAGATCGCTGACGCCCATGAAGCGGTGGAGGCTGGAACTATCGGCAAGGTCCTTGTCGATCCGTGGCGGTGACTTGTGGGAGGAGCGGGTGGTTCAGTGGCGGTGGCGGCAGAAGACTACCGGCGTGCTGAACTGGCCCGCTTTCTCCGTTCGTGTCGGGAACGGATTTCTCCGGTAGAAGCGGGACTGTTGGACCGTATGCCGCCGCGGCGCCGACTGCGTGGGCTGCGGCGAGAAGAAGTCGCGCAGCTCGCAGGTATTGGGGTGTGCTGGTACACGTGGCTTGAGCAGGGGCGTACGGTCTCGCTCGCTGTCGACGTGGCTACCGCTCTGGCTAACGCTTTTCGACTATCCGCCGACGAGGCGTCCTACCTGTATTCGCTTGGTGGACTGGCACAATCACCCGTCGATGGTATTGCTGACGACAACGACGACGCTTCCTCGGACCCGGTTCAGGACCTCCAGCTCGTTGTCGACGGATTCGGCGCCCACCCCGCGTACGCCATCGATCGATACTGGAACGTACTGTGCACCAACAACTCTGCTCGATGTGAACTGGGCATTGAAACAGGGAAAAGCTGTCTGGTGCGTCTATTCACTGAACCGGGACGCGAATCCTGGTACGGAGACCCGCAGCGGGCTGCGGAACTGATGGTGGCGCGCTTCCGGCAGCACATCGCGCGTTACCCAGACGAACCCCAACTACAGGACACGGTGGCGCGGCTGCTGCAAGAGCCGCCGTTCGTGAGCGTGTGGCAGCGGCACGAAGTCATCACGTCACTCTCGGACGTCATCAGTTACAGAGCTGGCGGTACACAGGCGCCGCGCGAGTACCGGATTATGGGTCTCGCAGTGGAAGCGCACCCCACGACCACCCTGGTGCTGAACATTCCTGTGTAGGCGGTTCTAGCTCGCAGATTCTTCCGCAGTGTTGCGTTCACGGTGGTCGAGGACCCGCTCAACGTTGTCCTCAGTCCACGTCTTGAACTGGTAGACGATTGCCAGCACCTCGCGTCCCATTGGCTCCAGCGAATACTCCACTCGCGGCGGAATACTTGCCGTCGCATGCCGAGAAATAAAGCCGTCCCGCTGCAGCGTCCGCAGGGTTTGCGCCATCATCTTGTGACTGATTCCGGGAAGCTGCTTGCGGATCGCGGAATACCGCACAGCGTGTTCGGCATCGAGGATCAACAGGGTCCGGATCACCCACTTGCTGGAGAGGATCTCAAACAGCTCCCGCGCAGGACAGTAGCCCGCCTGCTCCCCAGAACCCGAACTGACAGAACCCGAACTGACAGAACCCGAACTGGCAGCTGCCACGCTTACCTTTGAGTGCATCGGAAGGTCTCCATCCGTGTGTGTACGCGTATGGCCTACAACCCAGTGTGCGTTACCGCGGCGCGACGCGCACTAGCTCCGCTGACGCGCGGTGCACATTCTTCGCTGACGCGCGGTGCACATTCTCCGCTGACGCTCAGGCAGCTTTGATCGCGCTTAACGCCGCAGCTACTTCCGTAATACGACCGGGCACGTGGCCATCTACTACAAGGTTAACGATCAGACCGTCCACACCCTTCCCGATCACCTGCTCGTGCAGCTGACCAGCGATAGATTCTGCGGTTCCCACAAAGTGCCGTCCGGCTGCGCCAGCAGCGATGGGGCCGCGATCAGCGAGGAACCGGCGGTAACTGTCCCCGGCTGCCTGCTGCGAGTCGCCGAGAAACAGGTAGGCGGTGTACGAGGTAAACAGTGTCGCGGGGTCGCGGCCGATCTCCTCGCAACGCTCACGTGCCGCGGCCACCTTGCGTGGTACGGCGTCGACGTCCGCCAAGATATTGAGGTGGTCGGCGTAGCGTGCAGCCAGCGCAAACGTACGTTTCTCACCGCCACCACCGATGAGCACTTCGGTATCGGGGCGCAGCGGTGGGTTCATGATCGGCCGCTCACACCGGTACCACCGACCCTCAACGATGCCGGGCTCCTCAGAACGCGCTTCGCGCAGGATCTCTAACGTCTCGGTGAGCTTGCCGTACCTGTCTGAGAGCGTTCCCAAGGTGAAACCGAAGTCCCGGTGTTCGCGTTCAAACCAGCCGGTACCCAAACCAATTCGTGCCCGGCCGCCACTAATCGCGTCGATGGTTGCGACGGATTTCGCCAGCAACATGGGATTGCGGTAGGTGGCACTGGCAACAAGCGGGGAGAGACCGATTCGAGTTGTCGAAGCGGCTAGGCCTGCTAGCAGCGTCTGCGACTCGAACATCGTCCCATCGAGTGGGCCAATGAGCGGCAGCGGATAGAAGTGGTCCATCACGTACAGGCAGTCGACGTCAGCGGCTTCTGCCTCGAGTGCTTGGGCAAGGACACGGTGGAACGTGTCGTGCGGGCTGTCCCCGTACTCAAAGGTGGGGACTTGATAGCCCACGCGCACGCCACGCTGATTATTTGCACTCACGCCGATGCAGCCTGACCTGGTGCGACAGTGACGAGAGCGGCGAGATCACCAAACGTCTCGCAGTCGATGAGGTCTTCATCAGACAGGCGCACTCCGAACTCTTTCGCCAGCGCTGAACCGAGCTCGAAGACACTCAGCGAATCGAAACCGCTGTCTTCAAACGAGGCATCAAGGTCGACGGTGTAGTCATCGTGCGGAAACTCGCGGTCGACGATCAATTGGAGGGATCGTGCATCGATGGTTGCCATGGTTACTCCATTCGTCTTCGGTTCGTTCTCGGTCGGGCCTGAGCTACCGGTGCCCGGCTACCTCTGTGTTCGCCGTGTAGACAGGCGTCAGATCGGGCCAGTCGAGGGTTGCCGCACCCCACGTGGTTCCGGCCCCATATGCGGTCAGCAACGTGCGGGCGCCGGGCGCAATACCTCCGCCCCGCGCGGCCATAGCCAGCGGAATCGATGCCGCTGACGTGTTGCCCACCTCATCGAGATGGACCAGGGCCTTGTCGTCGTCGATGCCCAATTCGTTCGCGACCCCGCGCAGAATGCGTTCGTTCGCTTGATGCCCGATCAACGCATCGACGTCGTCGATGTCCCAACTGGTTTTCGCGAGCGCTGTGCGCGAAATTTCTGCCATGGATCGGATCGCCCGCGGGAACACACGTCGCCCATCCATCTGAAAATAGGGGGAGTCAGCTGTTTCCGGGTGGGCAACCGAATACGTGCCGCCTGCGGGAACAGAGATTAGGTCGGCATCCGATCCGTCCGAGGACAGTTCGGCAGTGTGGATGCGTCCGACCGTGGCATCGGGGTTGTAGCGCAACAATAGTGAACCAGCGCCGTCGCCGAAAATTACTGCGGTGGAACGGTCTTGGCTGTCTACCAGGGTGCTGAAGGCTTCCGCTGCGACGACAAGGGCGGTCTGATAGCGATGCTCGCCGAGCATGGAACTGGCTACGGCAAGTGCATACACAAATCCCGAACACACTGCGGAGATGTCGAACGCGGCACATTCGGGCAGGCCGAGCTTGTTGGCGATGATCGGCGCGGTGGCCGGGCAGCGGAAGTCGGGTGTTGTCGTGGCGCAGACAACGAGGTCAGGGATGTGGGAGTGGTGTGCGGAATCAAACGCGTTCCGGGCGGCGACGGCGGCCATATCGCTGGTGGTGACGCCGTGTCCTACATAGTGGCGACGTTTGATGCCGGTGCGCTGAGTGATCCACTCATCCGACGTATCCAGGGTGGCGCTGAGGTCGCTGTTGGAGACGGGATGGCCTGGGACGTAGCCGCCGATCCCGACGATCTCGATACTGGTGAAGGTACTCATGGCCCGCTACTTTCCGGATGATGGGCAAGCCCAATTTTGT
>JAAYXN010000046.1 GCA_012515885.1 Rhodococcus sp. (in: high G+C Gram-positive bacteria) | reverse complement strand
GGCGAGGGCGTACGAGTTGACGTCGTACACCTGACCAGCACCGGGCGTGCGATCAATATCGACCAACTCGCCGCCCAACGAAATCACCGAAATCCGTGGACGCGGATGGACGAGAACTTTGTCGCGACCAACTGCCGCAAGTAATCCCACCTGTGCGGCGCCGATGATGGTTCCCGCTCGGACAGCGACGTCACCAGGCTGCACATCGTCTCCGGCACGGCGGACGTAGTCGCCGCTACGCACCGACCTCGACACCTTGATGCGGGCTTCGCCGCCGTCGGTGTAGTCCAGTGGAAGCACGGCGTCTGCCAATGTCGGCATGGGCGCACCGGTGTCGACTCGCACGGCTTGCCGCGGCTGAAGTCGAATCGGCTGCCGCGAACCCGCCGCCACCTCCCCCACCACAGGAAGGCTAACTAGCGCGGAAGACGATCCTGCATCACTCTTGGTGTCGGAGGCGTCATCGGAATCGCCGCCACCGGCTGCGGCAACATCAACACTGCGCACCGCATATCCATCAATAGCGGCTTGGTCGAATCCGGGAAGTGGCCGTTCAGTGACAACCTCTTCGGCACACAGCAATCCCTGTGCCTCGGCGATGGCAACCCGCACTGGCCGTGGGGCCACCGCGGCGGCTGTCACGATTGCCTGCTGCTCCTCGACCGACCGCATGTGGTGTGTGTCCTCCTGCGCTCCGCCGTGAGGCGGCTATGAATCCGACTGCTGCAAGCGTTCGACAAGCCAGTCCCGCAGAGAGGGGCCGTACTCGTCACTGCTCAACGCAAAGTCAACCGCAGCTCGCAGGTACCCGCCGGGATTTCCGAGATCGTGTCTCGTTCCGCGGTGAACTACTACGTGGACTGGGTGGCCTTCTTTAATAAGGAGGGCAATGGCGTCGGTGAGTTGCAGTTCTCCGCCCGCACCTTTCTCGATCCGGCGCAGCGCGTCGAAAATTGCGCGGTCCAGGAGGTAGCGGCCTGCGGCTGCGAAAGTGGACGGTGCGTCTTCCATGGCCGGCTTTTCCACCATGCCGGTGACTTTGAGAACGTCAGGGTTGACGGCGTCCGGGACGGTCTCTACCTCGAACACCCCGTAGGCGCTGACCTGTTCTTTAGGGACGTCGATCGCGCACAGCACGCTGCCGCCGCGCTTGGCGCGCACCCGAGCCATCGTCTCTAGGACGCCGCGCGGCATCACCAGATCGTCGGGAAGTAGGACGGCGATCGCTTCCTCGTCGTCATCGAGGGCAGACTCTGCGCAGCCGACTGCGTGACCGAGCCCGAGGGGCTCGTCCTGAACGACCGATTCCACTTCCAGCAGGCCGGGCGCCTTGCGCACCTTCTCTAGGAGGTGGTGCTTTCCGCTGGCTTCGAGCTTGCTTTCCAGCACGAGGTCCTCAACGAAGTGCGCGACGACGCCGTCTTTACCGGGCGAGGTCACGATGATGAGGCGGTTGGCACCGGAATCGGCGGCTTCACCGGCTACAAGTTCGATACCTGGGGTATCGACGACAGGTAGCAGTTCCTTGGGCACCGTTTTGGTCGCAGGGAGGAATCGTGTCCCCATACCCGCGGCAGGCACTACGGCCGTGCGGAAAGGCTTGTCGATGTGCGCGGAAGCGTCGGTCATGGAGGACACCCTAACTGGGTAAACCTACCTATGAGACATCACCACCCTAGGCTGGTGGCCATGGAGCCTTCTGACGCCGGTACTGACAAGGCAACCTGGCGTGCCGAAGTGTTGCGTTCACGCAGGTCAACCCCTTTGGAGAGGCGCAGTGAAGAGAGCGCGGCGCTTGTCGGGTTCGTCACAGAGGCTGACCTAATTCCGGGGTCACGGACGGACACGATCTGCGCGTATGTGCCGCTTGCCAGCGAACCATGCACCCTCGACTTCCTGGATGCGCTGCGGGCTCGCGGAGCGCGGGTTCTCGTCCCCGTCACCGGCGATCCTGGGCCTCTGTCCTGGGCGGAGTACGGCGGCCGCGACTCGCTGATGCCGGGGCCGTTCGGCATCGACCTACCTACCGGTGACGTGTTGGAACCTAGTGAAATCCGGTCCGCAGGCATCGTTTTCGTCCCAGCGCTCGCCGTGGACCGTCGTGGAGTTCGCCTTGGCCGGGGTGCGGGTTACTACGATCGCACCCTGACACTCGCCGCACCTGACGCCCCGTTGATTGCAGTGGTCCGCGACGACGAACTGGTCAGCGAACTGCCGGAGGACCCTCACGACGTCCGGATGAACTATGCACTCACACCCAATCGCGGACTCATCGCCCTCACCTAGCTGCCATCTGCTCGCCGTTTGGTATCACGATCGCGCAGGACCGCTGGCCGGGAATAGAATCTCGGTGAGCGTCGTTGGCCTCTCGTAGTGCCTGCGGACGCGTGGTTCGCTGCCCCAGTGAACTCCCCCAGCTGACCCCATTGGCACTATCGCGATTAGAGTGCCAAGGTCGGCTGGTAAATATCTAGCCAGAATTGCTGGTCGCGGCGGCCAGAGTGGAGGTAAGCACAGTGCCCACCTATTCATACGCATGCACTGAGTGCGACAACCGGTTCGATATCGTGCAGTCGTTCTCAGACGATTCGTTGACGGTATGCCCAGAATGCACCGGCAAGCTGCGCAAACTCTTCAACTCTGTCGGCATCGTGTTCAAGGGCAGCGGC
>JAAYXN010000045.1 GCA_012515885.1 Rhodococcus sp. (in: high G+C Gram-positive bacteria) | reverse complement strand
GGTTCGCCCACGAAGCGTCACCGCCCCGCGAACGCGGGATCACGTGGTCAAGGCTCAGTTCGGACGTGGGGAACCTCTTGCCGCAGTACTGACAACGATGCTCGTCACGGGCGAAAATGTTTCGCCGGTTCAGTTTGATGTGCTGCCTCGGAAGCCGGTCGTACCCGAGCAAACGGACGACGCGGGGGACCCGGATCTGAAGGGAGACCGTGCTGATCCAGTCGTCATGGCCTTCCAGCGGCCACGAATCGCGAAGCTGGGAAAGCTGCACCCAACTGTCGAAGTCATAGGAGTCGTACCGGTCGTCCTCGACGCACACGACCTCCGCCAGCGATTTCCAGAGCAACGTGAAAGCGCGCTTCACGGAAATCACCCGAATCGCCACGTAGAATCGGTTCAGAACCAGAACGCTGGCGTCGAGGGCAACCGCGCCACTCATCGGTACAACTCCAACTTGACAACCTTCGGTCTCCGTTCACTATACACCCTTCCCACCCCCCTTTCAACCCCCTCAGGGCGGTCGATGAGTTGCCAGTGGCCGGTAGTCGAGTGGCCGGTAACCCGTTGGCGGTAGCCAGTAGCCAAGTAGGGCGGGGCTTGTCCCCGCCGAGCCGTTCCGCGTAGGACGGAAGGTGGCAGGTAGCCGGTTGCCAGTGGCCGGTGGCGGGAGAACTGTGCGGTAACCCGCGACCTCAAGCGCCTGACGATTTTCGCGAATGCACCGACCCGCTCCATCCGCTGTCGCCGGAGTCGGGGCGGCCCATTCGTGCCGATCCAGTCGATGCGGAGGAATGTCTCGCGGCGAAGCATCCGCTGTTTCGACATGCGGCGCAGGAAGGCGTGTTGCTGTGAAGGAGAGAATGGAGTTAGCGCTTTTTCTCCTGACGTCGCGCCTTGAAATTATGCGCTCGTCTCACGGACATTGTGGATCGTCGCATGCCTCAGCCTCCGACATCGCGGACGGCATTGCTGAACCGCTCGATCGCGCGCTGATTCTTGTCGTCGAACTCGCATATTCGGCGGCCAACGTCGTATTGGACGATATCGAGAGGTTCACCGTCGCCGACGATATCTGGTAGCCGTTGTACCACCACCGGACAAAGCGATAGCCCCCCGCAGTCGCTGGGGCCGTCACGGCCACCCACGTCCCGTCCAGGACCTGCATCGAATAGTTGGTTGTACTCGGATGCGTTCCGGTAATGCTCACTCCCGTCACGGGGAACGAGTAAACGTTCAGCGTGCGGCGCTCCGCGACCTTGTATTGCGCGACCGCCCACGTACCTCCGGACATCGTGAAATTGATGGTCCGGCTGCCGATGGAACTCGAGTAACCGCTGTACCACCAGCACACGAACGTGTAGTCGTTTCCGCCGGAGCTGAAAGTCTCCGGCGCGGTCAACACCACCCATGTCGATTCCAGGACCGACTTGCTGTAGTTCGTGTTGCCGCCGTGGCCGGTCGTGCTCGAGATCGGCACGTTGTTGCCGGTCACGCCGGAGCTGTACACGCTCAGCGTATAGACAGGCACCTTCTTGTACTCGGCGACCGCCCACGTTTCGG
>JAAYXN010000044.1 GCA_012515885.1 Rhodococcus sp. (in: high G+C Gram-positive bacteria) | reverse complement strand
GAGTCCGTCACCCATACCGATCAGTTTCTCGGCGCCCGGTTGGTCGAGGATCACGCGCGAATCGGTCAGCGACGACGTGGCGAACGCCAAACGGGACGGAACGTTAGTTTTGATCAGACCCGTGACGACGTCCACGGACGGGCGCTGGGTGGCGAGCACCAGGTGGATACCGGCAGCTCGCGCTTTCTGGGTGATCCGTACGATCGCGTCTTCAACGTCGCGGGGTGCGGTCATCATGAGGTCCGCAAGCTCGTCGACGATCGCCAGGATGTATGGGTATGGGCGGTAGACGCGTTCGCTGCCGAGGGGCGCTGTGATTTCGCCGGACTTCACTTTCTTATTGAAGTCGTCGATATGCCGAACGCGGCTGACCTGCATGTCCTGATAGCGCTGCTCCATCTCTTCCACCAACCACGCGAGCGCAGCGGCAGCCTTCTTCGGCTGGGTGATGATGGGAGTGATCAGGTGCGGAATGCCCTCGTAGGGGGTCAGTTCCACCATTTTGGGGTCGATGAGGATCATGCGAACCTCATCGGGGTGGCCCGGCTCAGCAGTGACACCAACATCGAGTTGACGAAACTGGACTTACCGGAGCCGGTCGAACCGGCCACCAGGAGGTGCGGCATTTTGGCGAGGTTCGCGCTCACGAAGTCGCCTTCAATGTCTTTGCCGAGACCAATCACTAGCGGATGGTGGTCGCGGCGCGTGCTCGGCGCTGTCAGCACGTCAGACAGGCGAACCATTTCGCGGTCCGAATTGGGCACCTCGATACCGACCGCGGACTTGCCCGGAATCGGTGCCAGTAGCCGGACATTGTCGGTGGCCACTGCGTACGCGATGTTGCGCGCGAGCGCGGTGATCTTCTCGACCTTCACACCCGGACCGAGTTCAACCTCATAGCGGGTGACCGTCGGGCCGCGGGTGAACCCGGTGACGGCTGCGTCAATTTTGAACTGTTCAAGGACCTCGGTGATCGAATCGATCATCGCGTCGTTGGCGGCACTCCCCTTCTTCGGTGGATCACCAACGATCAGCAGCGAGGACGGCGGCAGGGTGTAGTCGCCTTCGATCTGACGGTCGATGGCGAAGTTATCCACGTCAGGAATGGGCGGCTGCTGCGGCGCGGATTCGGCAGCGGCCACGCGCTTGGGGGCGCGGTTCTTGCGGGGCTTGGGAGTTTCCTCCGGTACCGGCTGCGGTGCGGTGTCCGGGGCGACGGCCGCGGGCTCGTCGTCCCACAAACCAATCACTTCGGTGCGGGACTCAGTTTTTCGTGATCGGCGCGGACGCGTGAATTCATCGGTCGGGTAGTTCTCGTGAGGTGAGCCGGCCGCGAACTCGTCGACGGGGTAACCGTCAGCATCGAACAGCGCGGGGTCGTAGTCACCGTCGTGGCTGTACTCGTCGTAGTGGGCGTGGCCGAAGCCAAAGTGGGTGCGCAGTTTCGTCGGCACCTCACGGACAGTGGTGCCGGTCAGCAGCAGAACGCCAAACATGGCCGCGATCAGCAGAATCGGGACCGACACCCACAGGGTCAGCCCGTCAGTGAGCGGGCCGGCGGTGCCGTAGCCCACGAAGCCCGCTGCCCGAGAACGGTCGGCGGGATCGGTGGGCGCACCAGCGATCAGGTGCCAGAGACCGAGGATCGGCAGACCCAACAGCAAGCTGCCGAGCACCAACCGTGGCCGAACCTCTGGGCGAGGCTCGGTGCGCATCAAAATGATCGCGACCAATACCGCCACAATCGGAATCAGCGCGGAAGCACTGCCAGTGACAGCACGGATACCGGACTCGATCCACCCGCCGATAGGGCCGCCTGCAGAGAACCACACGCTGCCAGCGACGATCACGGCAAGAGCAAGCAGACCCAGCCCGATGCCGTCACGCCGATGTCCCTCATCGATCTCAGTTGCACGGCTTACCGTCCGAGTGGTGGCGCCCACTCCGCGCGCCACCATCGCCCAACTCGCAGCAAATCCGCGACCAACTACGTGCAGCGGACTCGATGAGCGACGACGCGACGGCCTGCGTGAACCCGCAGGCTTGCGACGCGGAGCGGAACGAGCAGCAGAGGACCGCGTGCCCGATGAACGTGCCCCAGAAGATCGTGTCCCCGAGGACGAAGACGAGGACTTGGACGTTGACGAACGCGCCTTCGATGCTGTCGAAGACGCCGTCCGCGCACCTGTCCGAGCCCCACTCGACCTGGTCGTCTTGGGAGCCGAGCTGCGGGCATTAGTCTTCCCTGCCATGCCACCAGGCTAGTCGCTACGGCACCTTCTGCTCCATCTGCCACACTCGCAACATTGGATATGATGCGAAAACTGACCGCCTGAGGGCGGTCAGTTTTCGCTTTCGGCAGGGCTGGGAGACGCGTTTACGCCCTGTTTGACGGCACCGACATCACAGTCGGCACGATCATCGGGCGTCGACGATAGGTGTCCGCCACCCACCGACCCACAACTCGTCGCACAGCCTGCGCGATGCGATGTGTTTCCGTCACACCCTCGCCAGCAAGACGCATCAACTCGGCCTCGACCAGTTGCGATGCTTCCTTGAGGGCTGTCGGGTCATCAGAGAAACCGCGACCAGACACCTCCGGCGTGCCGACAGAGCGTCCCGTGCTTTGATCGATGACGATCGTGATGGCAATGAAACCGCCCTCACCCAGAATCAACCGGTCCGAGAGGGTCGAGTCGCCGACGTCGCCGACCGACAGGCCATCGACGTAGACGTGACCGACCGGTACCTGTCCGACGATCTCGGCGAGACCGTCGACCATGTCCACCACGACACCGTCTTCAGCGAGGACGATGCGCTCCTCCGGGACGCCCGTGGCTTTAGCCAGGGCCGCGTTGGCACGCAAGTGCCGCCACTCACCGTGGACAGGCATCGCGTTGGTGGGCCGCACCGCGTTGTAGAGGTACAGCAGCTCACCGGCAGATGCGTGTCCGGAGACGTGGACCTTCGCGTTCTGCTGGGTGACGACGGTGGCGCCACGCTTAGCGAGACCGTTGACGACAGCGAACACCGAGTTCTCGTTGCCCGGGATCAGTGACGACGCGAGAACAACCAGGTCGTCCGCACGAATGTTGATCTGTCGGTGTTCACCGCGAGCCATGCGTGAGAGCGCTGACAGCGGTTCGCCCTGCGAGCCGGTCGAAATGAGGACCAGCTTGTCGTCGGGCAGCGTTGCCGCAGTATCGAGATCGACGACCAGTCCGCCCGGGACGCTCAGGTAACCCAAATCTTGAGCGATCTGCATATTGCGGACCATGGATCGGCCCACGAAAGCGATCCGGCGACCGTACCGATGGGCGACATCAACAACCTGCTGGATGCGGTGCACATGGCTAGCGAACGACGCGACAATTACTCGCTGACGGGCTTTGCCGATCACCGTGTCGAGTACGCCACCGATTTCGCGTTCCGGGGTGACGAACCCGGGCACCTCAGCGTTGGTGGAGTCGACGAGGAAGATATCCACACCCTCATCGCCGAGGCGCGAGAAACCTGCCAGGTCGGTGAGGCGTCCATCCAGCGGCAGCTGATCGAGCTTGATGTCGCCGGTGTGCAGCGCGACACCCGCGCCGGTGCGGATCGCTACCGCGAGTGCGTCCGGGATAGAGTGGTTGACCGCGAAGTACTCGCACTCGAACGGACCGTGTGTGGTGCTTTGGCCCTCGATGACCTCAACGAGGTTGGGTCGCTGACGATGCTCACGGGCCTTGGCAGCGACCAAAGCGAGCGTGAACTTCGCGCCCACCACTGGGATATCGGGGCGAAGGCGCAGCAGGAACGGGACCGCACCAATGTGATCCTCGTGGCCGTGCGTCAAGATGATCGCTTCGACGTCGTCCATGCGATCTTCGATGTACCGGAAATCCGGGAGGATCAGATCGACGCCCGGCTGCTGGTCTTCCGGGAATAGCACGCCGCAGTCAACGATCAGCAGTTTTCCGCGGTGCTCGAAAACCGTCATGTTGCGACCGATTTCACCGATACCGCCGAGCGCAACAATGCGCAGCCCGTCACGAGGCGCCTTGGGCGGAGTTCCTAGCCGTGCCATGGCAGGCACTGCGCTGCCAGCCGCCGCGGGAGCGGCGTTTCCGCCGCGGCCTGGACGACGTCGAGACGCGCCCTGCCCGGTGTTTTTAGACGCGGTGTTCTTCGGGCCTGAGCTTTTCGCGTTCGCGTCCCTGTGTGCGGGGCCGTTCTTCGCGGACGACGATGCCTTCACAGGACCGGACTGTGCGGGCTCCGCGGCCGTTGACTGCGGCGGAGTAGCGACAACAGGAGCCTTGACAGCTGGGGTGTCAACGACCGGGGCGGGTGGGCCAGCTTGACGCTTAGCGGCGCGACGGGGTGGTCGAGTCATTTACAGCACCCCCGCAGCGTGAAGGTCGGCAGCAAGTAGATCAATTTGTTCGGTAGATGGTGGAACCTGGGGCAAACGCGGCTCGCCGACGTCGATGCCGATCAGACGCAGCCCCGCCTTCGACGCGCTGACACCGCCAAGTCGGGCGACAGAACGAGTAACCGGGACCAAACTCAAGTTGATCGCACGGGCAGTGGCGATATCGCCTGCCGCGAATGCTGCATGCAACTCGCGAAGACGGCCCGGGACGAGGTGGCCGATCACCGACACGAAACCGGTAGCTCCCACCGACAGCCACGGAAGGTTCAGTGGGTCGTCACCGGAGTAGAACTGCAGGTCGGTGGTGCCGATCAGTTCTGCACCGGCATTGAGGTCGCCCTTGGCATCCTTGACCGCCACAATCCGCGGATGTTCAGCCAGGTGCCGAATCGTCTCCGTCTCAATAGGCACCACTGAGCGCGGCGGAATGTCGTACAGCATCACCGGAAGATCAGTGGCGTCCGCGACAGCCTTGAAATGGGCGTAGAGGCCAGCTTGCGGGGGACGCGAGTAGTACGGGGTCACCACCAGCAATCCGTGCGCGCCCGCACGCGCAGCGTCCCGGGCAAGTTCGACGCTGTGCGCCGTGTCGTTACTGCCAGCACCGGCGATGATCCGCGCCCGATCACCCACCGCATTGATGACAGCGCGAAGCAGCTCTAGCTTCTCGTTTTCAGTGGTGGTGGGCGATTCACCGGTGGTGCCCGCCAGCACGAGGGCGTCGCAGCCGTTGTCAACAAGATGGGCGGCAAGACGAACCCCGGCGTCTACGTCCAGTTTCCCCTCCGCAGTGAAGGGAGTAACCATAGCCGTAGAGATGGTGCCGAACGGAAGGTCGGCACGCAGAGCAGGATCACCGTAGGTCATGGTCAGAAGGCTACCCGGTGGCGCTGCCCGCTTTGCACAGCACTCACACCTCCGTAACGAACTCGCTGCACGCGATCTCCGTGCCGTCACCGGTTGTGGTGATCTCGAAGTCGCCGAAAACGTTCGGAGCACTGCCTTGGAGTAGCCGGAGACAGGCTATCGCAACCCGGCGAATCTCAGGGTCAGCATGTTCGGTGGCCCGCATCGCGACGAAATGGCGCCACGCTCGAAGGTTGCCGGTGACGACCAGTCTCGTTTCGGTGGCGTTGGGCAGTACTGCCCGTGCCGCCTGGCGGGCTTTTCGGGCACGCAGCTGCGCACTTGGTTCGTCAGCGAGTGTGTCGTCGAGGGCATCAAGCAGTTCGGCATACGCTACGCGGCTCGCCTCTGATGCCCGCGCGAACAGTTCTTCGAGCCGCTCGTTGCCCTCAATTGCTGGCGGCACCACGACGGCCGCATCGTTTTCTTTCACGAAGCGCTGCGACAGCTGCGAGTACGACAGGTGCCGGTGGCGAATGAGTTCATGCGT
>JAAYXN010000043.1 GCA_012515885.1 Rhodococcus sp. (in: high G+C Gram-positive bacteria) | reverse complement strand
GCTGCGGTGGTGGCCGGGGCCCGCTCGTGCACCGCAATCGGGGAATGGGCCACCGCCCACGGCGCTGCCTTGCTGGCTGCGGCCGGACTCACGACCAAGGTCCCGAGTGAGTCCGCGATCCGGCGGCTGTTCGCCCGGCTGGATGCCGATCTGGTGGACCGGGTGATCGGGGCCTGGCTGTTCACCCGCACCCGCGTGGTGGGCCGGCGTCGGGTGATCGCGAGAGGGTGTCAGATGGTTTGTGTGAGGTGATGTTCTTAACTGATCGGAGAAACCACTGATGACCCTGATTGATAAGCAGGCGCGTGAGGAGCGTCGCCGCGAGCAGCGTGAGGGCGTCGAAGCGCTCGAGGCGTCTGGTGCGCTGGATGACCTCTACGCGATGATCGACAGCGGGCAGGTCCGTCTGGAGGGCAAGGACGGGCTGATTCACCAACTCATCAAAGCGGGCCTGGAGCGTGGGCTGCAGGCCGAGTTGACCGAGCATCTGGGCTACGAGAAGGGCGACCCTGACGCGGGGCTGCACCCGAACTCACGCAACGGCAGCTCGGCGAAAACGGTGCAGACTAGCGTGGGCGATGTCGAGCTCGCGATCCCTCGTGATCGTCAGGGCACGTTCACGCCCATGCTGGTCCCGAAGGGGCAGCGCCGCGTGGGCGGGCTGGACGACATGATCATCTCGCTGTACGCCGGGGGCATGACGGTGCGCGATATTGAGCATCACCTGGTCTCCACGATCGGCACAGAGATCAGCCGCGAGACGATTTCGAAGATCACCGATGAGGTCCTCGAGGAGGTCCTGGCATGGCAGCAGCGGCCGCTCGATGCGTTCTACCCGGTGATCTATCTGGACGCGATCATCGTCAAGGTCCGCGACGGGGCACACGTGCGCAACAAGGCCGCCCACATCGCCGTCGGGGTCGATATGGACGGCGTCAAGCACGTGCTGGGCATCTGGCTCCAGGCCACCGAGGGGGCCAAGTTCTGGGCCGGCGTGTGTGCGCAACTCGCGAATCGCGGCATCCAGGACGTGCTGATCGTCTGCGTGGACGGGCTGACGGGCTTCCCTGAGGCGGTCGAGGCGACCTGGCCGCAATCCACGGTTCAGACATGCGTTGTTCACTTGATCCGCTCCGCGATGCGGTTTGTGAACTACAAGTCCCGCAAGGCCGTCGCGGCCGCGTTGAAGCCCATCTACCAGGCTGCTGACCAGGACGCGGCTCTCACGGCGTTGGCGGAGTTCGCGGCCTCAGACCTGGGTCAGGCGAACCCGAACACCGTCCGGGTGTTCGAAGATGCGTGGGACCAGTTCACTCCGTTCCTGGCGTTCCCGCCGATGCTCCGACGGGTGATCTACACCACCAACAGCATCGAGTCGTTGAACTACCAACTGCGCAAAATCATCAAGAACCGCGGCCATTTCCCCTCCGACGATGCCGTCGTCAAGCTGCTCTGGCTGGCGATCTGCAATATCGAGGACAAACGAGCCCGAGACCGGCTCAAGGAGCGTGGCCGGCCACGTGGCGCCAAACGCACCGCCGAAGGCCACCTCGTCGAGGGACAGGTGACCACGAACTGGAAACAAGCCCTTGCCCAACTCGCTCTCGCGTACCCCGACCGCATCCAGCCCTACCTTTAGAACCGAGCCACTCACTTACACAAAACACTTGACACGCTCCAGATCCGCGAGACCTCGGACTTCGAGATGCCCG
>JAAYXN010000042.1 GCA_012515885.1 Rhodococcus sp. (in: high G+C Gram-positive bacteria) | reverse complement strand
GGATTTGGTAGACGTCAGCGAATCCGACCTGCAGGAGCGCCCAGGCCAGGACGATGCCTGCGCTGGCGGTGACCATCATCGCGACGCTGTGCGAATCGTGGTCGGCGCTGTTGCGCGCGAGGAGGGCGAGCACTGCCGAGTTGGCGCCAACGGTTCCGGAGATGAGGGGCGGAACCCACACCCAACGGCGCACTTCTTGGATTTCGTTTTTATCGACTGGTGCGCTGGGTGCGCCTCGCCACACCACGCACAATCCGATAGTGAGGTAGAGGACAGCGATGACTTCCCATGTGATGAGCGCCCAGAGCCGGTTAGTGGCGAGGTAGACGATGCAGGTCGTCAAGATGGATAGTTCGACAGCAGCCCTGAGCCACAGTCGCCGTCTTTTCTGGCGCGACTGCGGCTGCTTGGATCGCTGCGCTTTCGCCATCACCGCCTATTCCCCGCCTTCCGAGCCGCTCCTCCTGGGCAGTTAGTCCGCTTGAGCCGCTAGCTGCCAGGACACTCCGAATCGGTCTTCCACCCAGGCGAACGGGCCGAAGCCGTAGTCGTCGAGCGGCATGTAAATGCGGCCATCCTGACTCAGAGCGTCCAGGAGGCGGCGCTGTTCCCCTGTGGATTCGCAGTCGACCATGAGCGATACGGCTGGGGTGATCGTCCATTCGTGTGTGATGAAACTGTCGCTGCAGCGCACTCGCTGCCCCGCAATGGAGAATTCGGCCATGATGACGGTGCCTTCTGGACCGGGGCCGTCCGCGCCGTAGCGGCGGTCCTGCAGAATCTCGCCGTCAGGGAAAAGGTCGACGTAGGTCTGCATTGCTTCTGCCGCACTGTGTCCACGTCCAGGTTGAAACGTCAGGAAGGGAATCGCTTGGTTGGGCACGGTGCATCCTTTCGGCGACAGCTGGTGTCTCCATCTTTCCAGCCGCGGCTGCTCTAGCCCGCTTGTTCGTGTGCAATCAGCTCAAGCTCGTCAATGAATCCTTGCCAGCCCGCGAGGGCCGCGTCCTTCTGTTCGGGCGAAAATCCGGGAGTTTCCTGCGTGAAGTGCATCCGGGTTCCGGTGGGGATGGGTGTGAGCACGACGACGATCCTTGCGCGATCAGCGTCGGCGGGAGCGTCGGTGATGGTGAAGACGAGCCGTTTCCCCGGTTCGACCTCGACGAAGTCACCTGCCCAGTCGATGGTGCTGCCGTCGGGCAGCACCATTTGTGCTTTCCAGGCGCGACCTGCTTCTGCGTTGAAGTCGAGGCTGGCTGCTGGCACCTCAACTATTGCGCTGCCGAACCAGCGTGCGAAATGCTGCGGTGTGGTCCACGCCGCGAACACAATGTCGGGAGCGGCAGCGATGTCGCGTTCAATTTCGATTCCGTCAAAAATGTGTCCGCTCATGACTTCTCCTTGATCACAGTGCCCGAGCCTGGGCGAGGAATGTGCCGACTGTAGCCGCCCCGACCGACATGTTTGTGCGGAACAAAGTTCCCTGTCATGCGCGGCCCAGCACCGCTCGCGTACTCGCTTCGGGGCTCAGGTCGATGCGGCGAAGCAACTGGGCATTGAGCGCAACCACCACGGTAGACAGGGACATCAGGATCGCACCCACCGACATCGGCAACACGAAACCGATCGGCGCTAGAACACCGGCCGCCAAAGGCACGGAGATGAGATTGTATCCCGCTGCCCACCAAAGGTTTTGCTTCATCTTGCGGTAGGTGGCACGGGACAGCTCGATCACCGACAGCACACTGCGCGGATCAGAACTCGCAAGAATGACGCCCGCCGACGCGATCGCCACATCAGTGCCCGCACCAATCGCGATACCCACGTCAGCCTGCGCCAACGCCGGGGCATCGTTGACGCCGTCGCCCACCATCGCGACCTTCTTGCCCTCGCGTTGAAGCTGAGAGACCTTCTTGGCCTTGTCCTCGGGGCGGACACCAGCAAAAATGCGGTCGATTCCGAGTTCCTTGCCGACCTCGTGAGCCACCGCTTCCGCATCACCAGTGATCATGACGACCTCGATCCCGAGCTTGTGCAGTGCGTCGACGGCATCGTGGGATTCGGGGCGGATCTCGTCGGCAAGTTTGAGTCCGCCGATCATGGTCCCGTCGCGTAGGACGTGAAGGATGATCGCGCCCTCACTGCACCACGCGTCGGCCGTACCGATCTCAGGCTGACCGGTCTCCTCCAAGAGTCGAGGACCACCCACCCGGATCTCATGGCCAGAGACAGTGGCTCTCACTCCGACAGCAGGCGACGACGAAAAATCGCTCGACTGCTCCACCGCAAGTCCACGTTTCGACACAGACGCGACGATGGCTTTCGCCAGCGGATGCTCACTGTCGGACTCGGCCGCGGCGGCAAGAGCAAGCACCTGGTCAGCATCAAGATCACCTGCGGGTTCGACGCCCGTGACAGTGGGTTCACCTTTAGTGAGAGTGCCGGTCTTGTCGAAGAAAACAGCTTCGACCGTGCGCATCGATTCCAATGCCAGACGGTCTTTGATGAGCACCCCGCCGCGAGCAGCCCGTTCGGTCGCAATCGACACCACAAGCGGAATCGCCAATCCGAGCGCGTGAGGGCACGCGATGACGAGAACGGTGATGCTGCGCACCACCGCAGCGTCCGGGTTACCCACGATGGTCCAGACGATCGCGGTGATGACGGCGGCACCAAGCGCGAACCAAAACAGCAGTGCAGCAGCGTGATCCGCGATCCGTTGTGCGCGCGATGAAGAATTTTGTGCTTCGGAAACGAGCCGGTTGATACCGGCTAGGGCGGTATCCTCACCGACTGCGGTGACCTTGACTCGCAGGCCCGAATCGGTGGCGATAGTGCCAGCAGTCACGCGGTCACCTTTACTGCGGGTGACCGTGCGGGATTCGCCGGTAATCATCGACTCGTCCATCGCTGCACTGCCATCGACGATCTGGCCGTCAGCGGGAACGCTGCCGCCGGGACGGACAACGACGAGGTCCCCGACATGCAAGTCGCTGAGCGCAACTTTCACGGTGCTGTTGCCGTCGACGCGCTCGGCATCATCTGGGAGCAGCGCGGCCAGTGAATCCAGTGCGGACGTCGTCTGCATCAGTGATCGCATCTCGATCCAGTGCCCGAGCAGCATGATGACGAT
>JAAYXN010000041.1 GCA_012515885.1 Rhodococcus sp. (in: high G+C Gram-positive bacteria) | reverse complement strand
GCAAGCAGGTTGGTGTCGACGGCGATGGCGCTATAGGTGGTGAAAGCGCCCAGGAACCCGGTACCGAGCCCTAGCCGCGCCGTCTGCCGCCAACCCGAATCGTCACCGGCCCGCACGAGCGATTCGATCAGTACACCGAGCAGGAACGCGCCGAGGATGTTCATGATGAACGTCGGCGTCGGCCAGTGGCCTTCGGGAGTCGGGAAGATGACGCCCACCTGGTAGCGCACCAGCGTCCCAAAAACGCCGCCGACAGCGACGGCGGCGATCGCGCCTGGGCGCAGATGCAGCGGTGTGGGCGTCGTTGCTTCGACCGGCGAGTCTGGGTCTTGCGGCAAATCTGGGCCATCCGATGTCGGCACCGAACCTCCCTTCCGCGTACGTGCCCTACGTAAAGAAGGTTATGCCTTGCCTCGCCCGCATGTACGCAGACTGGGCAGTTAGTTGACCCGGTCCACTACTGCCGGGGTAGTCCTTCAGGGCGCTGCGGGATCGGTGCTTCGCTGGGCAGTGTGGCAAGCAGTGACTGCAACTGGGCTTGCGCCAGCTGCGCGCAGTTGCGCACGTATTCCAGCTCTGCCGTGGTGGTGCCACCCACGCGGTTCTCGTCGTCGATGCCGCTGACGCGTGAAAGTGCTTGTGCGCGTTGGAGGATCTCCTGGAACTGGGCGCGCGCGTTCATCACGAGATCGCGTGCGTACTTGTCTGCGTCGGCGATCGTGCGGTCAGCGGTGCGCTGTGCTTGCGTGAGGAGGTTGACGGCACGCGTGGAGATACCGACCAGATCCTTTTCGGATTCTTTGCGCAGCTGCGTGTTTTCGCGCTCCAACTCGTCGAGACGACGCAGCAGGTCCCCTGCGGGAGCATTTGCGTTTTGCGACGGCGCAGGGGTGGCTTTACGTGCTGCGGCGAGTTCGTTTTCCAGGTCGCGGACGCGGCCACGCAGGTCAGCGATGAGGCGCTGCTGATCGGGGCCGGGGGGACGACCACCGCCGGGCTGCTGACCGGGGTTGCGTGGACCGCTAGGGGTGTTGGGGACAGGTTGCCCGCTGTGAGCACCCTGAACTGGAGCACCCTGGCCCGGTGCGCCCTGCCCCGGTCCCAGACGCGGACCCATGGGGCCATTGGGGCCCATGATGCCCTGCATGCCCGGCCCGCCCTGACCCGGCGCGCCTTGGCTGGGTGCACCTTGACCTGGTGCGCCCTGACCGTTGGGTTTTGCGGTCTGTTGTGCTTTGAGGAGGTCTTCGATGGTGAGCGCGACTTCGTCGAGGAAGTCGTCGACCTCGCCCATATCGTAGCCGTGACGGAGCAGCGTCGAACTTTTGAATACGACGGTACGTACGTCTTCAGGTGTCAGCGTCACGGCAGTACCTCGGGTGTATTAGTCGTTCCGGACGGCATGGCTGTGCGCTCTGCTTCGGAGGGCGCGCTCGGCGAGAAGTACTCGTAGCTGATCGATTCGGGATCAAGACCAACTCGAGTGAGTTCGCCGTACGCGTGCTCAACCATTTGCGGAGATCCGCACACTAGCGCGGTATAGCCTTCCCACCAATACATTTCGGCGGCGACGGTGCCGACCAGGCCGCGGTGTCCAGCGAAGGTGGGGTCTTCGGAAACCACGGGGATGTAGTTAAACCATTCGCGACTGCTCATTTGCGTCAGGTAGTCGTGAGAATAGAGGTTCGCTCGGTTCTTTGCACCGTGGAACAGCAGGACGTTGGGTGCGCCGCCGGAGGTGCCCCAGCGTTGGTCGAGTTGTTGGATCAGTGCCCGCATTGGTGCCAGACCGGAGCCGCCGGCGATGAGGACGAGGTCGCCGCATGTGTCGGGGTCGATGGTTAGACGGGTGCCGATTGGTGCGCCGAGTTTCACGGTGTGTCCGGGTGCGAGGTCGCGGGCGATCGCGCCGCTGACCTGGCCGCCAGGGACGATTTCGATGTGGAGTTCGATGATGCCGTCGGGGCGCGGTGCGCACGCGGGGGTGACGTAGCGCCACTGGCGGGGCCGCTGGGGAACCTCGATGGCCATCGACTGGCCCGGCTGATAGGTGTAGGGCACGCGCGGCTGGATTTCGACGATCACGAAGTCGAGGCCGCGGTGTTGGATGGAGACGACGTCGGCGTCCCACCACGGTGGTGTCTTCTTTTCGGCGTCTGCGGCGGCGTCCATCATCAAGCCCGCGACGGCCTGATATGCGGCGGCCCAGTCGGCGGCAAGTTCGGGGGTCCAGGAGTCGCCGTGGAAATGCTCGAGTGTGGCGAGCAGTGAGGCGCCTGCGGCCGGGTAGTGCGCGGAGACTACACCGAATCGGCGGTGGTCTTTACCGAGGTGTTGGACGAACGATGGATCGTCCGCGAGGGTTTCGACACTCGTCAGAATGTGGCCGAGCGCGGCGAAGAACCGGTCGCGCTGTGCCGACATCGAAATGGGAAACATGTCGCGCACTTCGGGGTGCGCGAGAAATAAGTGTGAATAGAAGTAATGGATAGCGTCTTCGCCGATCGCGACGACGGCACGCCAACTTTCTTGAAGGGCAGGAATATTCATCGGCGAGTGGGCAACCCGGTCTCTGCATCGAAGTGTGGGCGCGGAGGATGCGCAGCGTGGATCCCAGGCATGTCAATACAACCTTCCGCTCGAAACCCGACTGGACGTGCACGTGAGTAAATAGGCAACGGTGGTCGTTCGCAAGTTGCTGCGGACGCTTTGTGGCGCAGCTTTGGATAACCAAGTTGTCGCTCGCCCGAAGTAATCAAATGTCACATAAAGCTTGTGACTGATCAGTAGGGATCGTGCTGAATATTTTCCGCGGGTGTTCCGGTGCCACGGAGCGCAGTTGTGGTCGCACGGACCATCGCGGCAGAGCCGCACACAAGCACCTGCTGCTCAATAAACGCGCCATATGAGGTGACGACGTCCGCCAAATTCCCCTCAACGAGATCGGCGTCACCGAAGCCCACATCGACGCCCAGTTGGTCGAACCAGGGATCACGTGGCTCCGGGTCCGTCAACGATTCAACGACAGGAACAACCGTCAACCAGGGCAAATGGCCCAACAGTAGGTAGAGCATGTCAGCGGCGTACAGATCACGCGGGAACTGGCCGCCAATGAACAGGAACACCTTCGGCGGATTGTCCTGACGTGCAAGATCAAGCAGCATCGCCCGAAACGGCGCCAACCCCGTTCCGCCCGCGACAAGCACAACATCCGGTCCGTCGGGATCAATCGTCATCGTCCCGCGCGGCTGGTGAATTTCCCATACATCACCCACCGACGTGTCCTCGACGATGCGGCGACTTACCGAACCGCCAGGGACCGCACGAACATGAAACTCCAGCTTGCCGTCCCGCGACGGCGGCAACGCGGGGGAGAGACGACGAAGCAACTGCGGCTGCTGCGGCACCGCGACATCCACATACTGTCCGGGCCGAAAAGGCACGACGTCGCCCACAAGGCGAACGACCGCAAGGTCGTTGCGCAGCCGATGATGTTCAACGACTTCCGCGGACCACGTCTGCTCCATGCCCGGATCATACGTGCCCCCATCTCCGGGCCCCATTACTCGCGGCGGACCCAGTGATAGTGCACAAAAGTGGGGTCGATTAAATCAGCGGATCGTGCTGAATGAGTTCAGGCGGAGTGCCGCCGTGCCGCAGCGCGTAAATGGTTGTTTTAATCATCGACGGCGACCCGGAAATTTGCACTTGACGGTCCGCCCACGAACCAAATTCTGCGACTACACGCCCTATCTGGCCATGTAAACGACGGTGCATTCCCGGGGGTGGTTCTGGGTCGGCGGCGGTGTGCCACCACGGGTTTTCATCCTCTTCGGAAACAGGCACAATCGTCAGCCACGGGTTACTGAGGGATAGCTCCCACAGCGCTTCAATGTCGTATAAATCACGTGGGTAACGGCCGCCAACGAACATGTGAACGCGAGGGTTGGTGCCGCGCTGAGCCATCTCCATCACCTGTGCGCGCAGCGGAGCGATCCCAGAGCCAGAACCAATCATCAACACATCGCGTCCACTGTCGCGGTCGACTTCCAGGCCGCCCAGCGGAGACGCGAGGAGCCAGCGGTCGCCCACCCGGGTTTCGTTGACGATCGCCGGACTGACCCAGCCGCCGGACACGCGTCGAACATGAAACTCAATCTGCCCGTACGCATTCGGGGGGATCGCTGCTGACAGGTACCGCCACTGGCGGGGCCGCTGCGGGATTTGAACACTCAGATACTGGCCCGCGTGATACGGAATCGGCTCATCCGATTCCAGACGCACAATCGCCAAATCGTCGAGACGCTGTTCATGGCTGACGACGGTCGCCGTCCACGCCGCGGGCACGTCGTCCGTTTCGGCGGCGTCACGCATCGTGGTGAGCAGAATGGACACGAGCCCGCGCCACGCCGAATCCAACGTGGGCGTCCACAGCACGTGGCTCAACGCCGAGCGCACCGCGGCAATGAGCGACGACGTCGCGGCGTCATAGTGCTCGGCAGTGATGCCGTACTTGCGGTGATCGCGGCCCAACTGGGCGAGCAATTCGAGCATGGCATCGGGTTCACCGAGATTGTCGATGACGTACTCAAGGGCCTTGCTGAATTTGCGGGCCGGTTCTTCCAGAGAAATGGGGAAGAGGGAACGGTATTGGGGATACTCCGAGAACAGGGCAGCGAAAAACAGTTGAGCCAGATGGGCCTGCCCCTGCGGGCCGTGGGTGATGGAGGAAAAACTTGCCCGCAATTGGGCAATTTCCATCGCCGTCAGTGACACGGCTGTGCGGTCAGCGGCCCGGGGTTCGTCCAGTTTTCCGTCCATATCCTTTGCCCCCTGTGCTCCGACCCCCGCATGTGCGTGAGTCGTCCGTCCAATCTTTCATCCGAAAGTGTAGCCCTCCGGTGGTGACGGGGCGTTTCGCCTGCACGGCCGGGGATCTGGGGGGCGGTGATCTCAGCGACGCAGACGAGCACGCAGAGCGGCGAGGGCATGGCGGGCTGAGTGGATGAACGACGCCCATGCCGCTGCCAGCGTCGCGGCGACGCCGTGGCCATGCCCGTGACCGTGGCCATGCCCGTGTTTGTCGCTGTCGTATTCCTTGAGGTCGCGGTCGTGGTCGGCAGCCTTGGCATAGCCGTTTTCGGAGAGGCCGCGGCGCCAGTAGCCGATCACCAGCATGGATCTACGTGGCACACCCTGGGCACGCAGGTATTTGCGGATGGTGACGACCTGGCCGGATTCGGCGGACACCCACGCGAACGTCTCCGGTTCTAGCGGGAACTGTGCGACGGCATCGACGAGGAGCGTCGTGGTTCCGGCGGGCGCGTCGTCGCGGCTGAGCCAGTGCAGTTCGATGCCGTCCGGTTTCACCAGATCCTGAATCTCGTCGCGGTTCGCGACTTCCACAAAGGCACTTCCGCGAGCTGACGAAGGCAGCTTTTCCAGGATGGCGCCGATCGCGGGCAGCCCCGTTTCATCGCCAGCGATCAGGTAGTGCTCGGCGTCGCCGATGCTGCGTCCACCACCACCTGCCGCGCACAGTATGGTCCCAGACTTGGCGCGGTGTGCCCACGCGGACGCGATGCCCTCATCGCCATGCAGGACGAAGTCAATCGCCAACGTGCCAGCGTCAACATCGAAGCTGCGGACGGTGTAGGTGCGGACTCGGCCAAGCAGCCCGGGAACCGTACGCACGTCCGTGACGGCGGTGCTTGATGGATCATCAAGTTCGGGGACGCCATACTTCCCGCTGGTGTCGGGAAGCAGAATCTTGATGTTGGGGATCGCGTTCTCCGCCAGATAGGCGCGTACCCCGTCGCCAGAGAACGTCACCCGCCGCATGTGCGGGGTGATGTCGTCGACCGACTGGGCCGTGAAAAGTACCGGCCTCATCGGTTGACGGGTGTGGCCGCTTCGACACCGGCTTCAATATCGGCGATCTGCCGGTTCACCGCAGCCACCGTGTATGCGTACGGGGTCCGGTACGGGAACAGATTGCCGGCTTGGACGGCGGGAAGTGACTGGAACACAGGAGAATCCAAAAGCTCCTGGGTGCGTTTCGTCGGATTGCCGTCGGCGTCCGCTTCATAAAACAGCACGTTCGCTGACGAGAGCCGGTCCACTTCTTCTACAGACACTAGGTCGACGTAACGCTTGGGGTCGGGGTCGACGCCGTCGAAATAGGTCAGGCCAGCGAGCTGAAGTCGCTCGTAGACGAGGGACTTGTTGGTGGCGATCTGATAGGTCGCGGGTTCGTCGGAGCCCTCAACGTAGGCGACAGGACCGAGGTCTGCGATGGCGTCCGCGTGCTCAGTCTTAATGGATTCGAGGCCCTCGTCGAGACCAGCGAGTTCAGCGTTCGCGAACTCGATGCATCCCAGCGCAGCAGCCAGATCGGGGTAGCGGTCCCAGACGTCGGTGGGCTCTTCAATTTCCAACGCGACCGTCGGAATCATGTTGTGCAGATTGTCGACCTGAAGTTTGTCGGCGATATCTGCACGCACCATCGTGATGACGAGGTCCGGTTCGAGGGCCATGACGGCCTCCACATTGGGG
>JAAYXN010000040.1 GCA_012515885.1 Rhodococcus sp. (in: high G+C Gram-positive bacteria) | reverse complement strand
GGTGAAGTCCTTCGGCCAGAAGAAGATGATGCGCCACTTGCCGGTGTAGTCGTCGCTGGTGACGGTCGTGAAGTAATCGTCAGGCTGCTGTGCGTCGACCTTGGACAGGTCGCCACCGATTACGGCGGTCAGGTTGTACGTGGGGAACTGGTCGCCGATGGTGAGCAGAGCCATGTCTTCTCCTCCTGAGTTGTGATGCTGCTGGGGGTTGATGCTGCTAGTAGCGAACTACTAGTAGGTAACTGTCTGTTCGTCACGGAGCTACGAGCACGCAGCCATGCCTTACGGCTGTGGCTGGGGATCTACCAGGTGACGAGGCGGGCTGCGTGTAGCGCACCGACCTGCGTCAGCTGATGTGAGTTCATTCTGCATCACGCTCAAAAAAAGGTAAAGGTGATAGGTCGCACTATACTGATAGGCATGGCTGATCAGACTTATCAACCGACTCTGTCACAGCTGCGTGCGTTTGTCGCGGTGGCCGAGTATCGCCATTTTGGTACCGCGGCGACGCGTCTAAACGTGAGTCAACCCACACTTTCTCAGGCCCTGGCGTCCCTAGAAAGCGGCCTCGGTGTCCAACTCATCGAGCGCAGCACACGCCGCGTGCTCGTCACCGATGCAGGGGAGCGGCTACTGGGTCAGGCAAAGACGATCCTGGAAGCCGCAGAAGGATTTGTTGCCACCGCTGCCGGAGCCAACGGACGCCTGTCCGGGCCGTTGCGGATCGGTCTGATTCCCACTGTCGCCCCGTATGTGTTGCCAGCTTTCCTGCCTGCCCTGGCCGCTCACATGCCAGCCTTGGCCCCACATGTTGTTGAGGACCAGACGGCGCGGCTCCTGGAATCTCTGCGCGTGGGAGCCCTCGACGTTGCTGTTCTCGCCTTACCGACGCAGTCGCCAGGTCTCGTCGAAATCGAGCTGTACACCGAGGATTTCGTTCTCGTCACGCCCCCTGATCACACCCTGGCAGGTAGGACTGACGTGCCGCCAGATGCTCTCGACGGCCTACCGCTGCTCCTGCTCGACGAGGGACATTGCTTGCGTGACCAAACGCTCGATCTCTGCCGGTCTGTCGACGCCCGTCCCGTTGCCGGGGACACCCGCGCCACGTCGCTGTCGACTGTTGTTCAGTGCGTTGCAGGGGGATTGGGTGTGACCCTGGTTCCGGAGAGTGCGGTGCGCGTCGAAACGGGTCGAGCTGAACTCGCGACAGCCAGGTTCGCAAAGCCGGTTCCCGGACGCACTATCGGCCTGGTGTTTCGTGCCTCAAGCGCGCGTGCCGACGACTACATCGAACTCGCGCAGCTCTTCCGTGACGTCGCACCTGTGCGTTGATCGGCTGTGCATTAATCGACGGTGCGTTAATCGACGGTGCCTTAGGGGGCCGTCCTAGTCGGGAAGTGCGTCAGTGGATGTGCACGTTAACGACCGCGACGTTTGGAGCTCGAACCGCGACCCTTAGTTGCACTGCCGCGACGTGTTCCAGGCTTACCGCTGCGGCCACCCGACGCACCGCGTCCCCCGCCGCTGCTGTTCCGATTCGATTGGACTGTCTTCTTGGTGGCCTTCTTTTTTTCAGCAGCCGTAGCTCCCTCGCTGCGCGTGGTCATTCCGCGCGAGGAGTTGGCGGTGCGTCCGCGAACTATCCCGATAAATTCGTCGACGAATTCGGTGGTGTTCGCTTCAGGCCAGACGAGGGCGATTGACGAACCAGGCGCGTCAGTCACCGGACGGTAGGTCAGGTCGCGGCGGTGATGCAGCCGCGCCAGTGACTGGGGGACGATCACCACGCCGATGCCTGCTGCCACGAGTTCGATGGCGGCGGCGGTTGTCTCGGGTCGCTCCAGTGCGGCAGTGCCGGGCAGTCGCTGCCATTCGGTGGTGTCGTCGAGTGGATGCAACACCACTTCATCACCGATATCGCTGATGCTGATGTCCTCCGCCGCGCCGAACACGTGGTCTTTCGGGAACACCACGACAGGTGTCTCCTCGTAGAGGCGGATCACGCTCAAGTCGGCGCGATCTACGGGAAGCCGGATGAGCCCGACGTCAGCACGAAGCGCACGGACAGCACTTT
>JAAYXN010000039.1 GCA_012515885.1 Rhodococcus sp. (in: high G+C Gram-positive bacteria) | reverse complement strand
CCGCTGGCGCTTCCCAGCCCCATCCTCGGCCGCCGTCGAGGGCCACGTCCTTGGGGTGGAAGTCCTCGACATCGCTCCAGGTGGGGCTCGCGTCGGAGCCACGGTAGACGGCGGCCCGGACGACGGACTTGGCTACCTGCTGGACGCGCAGGCGCGCGCGGGGTCGGCCGTCGATGGTGAGCAGGGTGGCGTAGGTGGCGTCGGACATGGCCCCTCCTTCTGTCTATCTAGGATCGTAGACCCTAGATGAAATAGTGTCAATAAATAGGAAATGGGCTGTGAATGTGATCGCTATCTGGCGTGATTTTTTTGTCGCTCCGTGGCGCATCGGCTGCCCGGCGTATCGCGAGGAATCATCTTCTTGCCAAAACCATCCCGTTCCCTGTAGCTTAGAGATCTATGTCGAGACCGTTGCTCACCATGCTCGTCAGCGCAGCAGACGAACAAGACCTCCTGGCCGGATTGCGCTCACAGTTCAACATGGAACTCACCGTCGATCTGGAAGAAGATGACTACTCCTTATTGTATGAGCAGTGGAATGTTGAACACCCTGACACCCCGGTTGGTGATCGGCGTCTATCAACCTTGAGCGTCGACGCTTCGGAGACCGATGCTCGGATGATTGCTGAAGCGGCGGTGGATACTATTTCCCCCACTGCCCGCATCGAAGATTTACGTTTACGTGCCGGCGAGCGCGTGGTAATGGCCGTCGACGCCATCCCGTGGTTCGCTCATACACGACTATGGACTGATTAGCCCACTGGTCCTTATACGCTTCCGCAGCATGGCGGGCGTTCAGGAAAAGGCGCTCCGGCCGTTAACTTTTAGGCCATGGACTCATGTGAGGGATCTTCGGTATCTCGACGCCGTTGCTTGTATCCACGCGGCAGTCTGTTGTCGAGGTATGCGCCCGGGATGCAGCCGATTGCCAGAAGGGCGAGTAGTGCGATCAGGCCGGCGAACTGCTCGAGTACAGGGGTGGTGATCCCGAACCACTGGGGCCAGATCCCATAGATGACCATGCAGGCCACACCGATCAGTCCGAACACGCCAAGGGCTTTCTGTCCCGGTGTGCGCTTGCGCGGTCCGGAGAACTGGGCGGCGTAGTCTTCCGGCGATCCGAACTCTTCGACAGGGCTTGTACCTGTAGCCGTGACAGCCTCATCGACGGTGTGCAGAACATCGGCGACCGCCTTTTCTGTGCATCCGCGGCGGCGAAGTTGGTGTGCGAGGTCATGGTGGTAGCTCATTGTGCTGTGCTCCTTAGTTGGGGTTCGTGGTGTTCGGCGCGGTGACGGTGGCGGTGAGGATGTCGCTGACATCTGACCACTGGGCCTGCAGGTGCCGGTAGTGCTCTTTGCCCTCTTCGGTGACGGTGAGGATCTTCCGGGCCGGACCGGTCTCCGGGGTTTGCCAGTGACTGGTGATGTAGCCGGCGTCCTGCAGTTTGCTTAAGTGCGGGTACACCGTTGTTCCCCGCGCAGAGATCCCGGCGACGCGGAGCTTCTCGACGAGACCGTAACCATGGCCCGGCTCATCAATAAGCAAGCCAAGCAATAGCAGCGGCAGCGCTGGACGCAACCAGTCACCGAAGTTGATAGTCTCTGTCATGACTACACCGTATAGAAGAGTAGTCGCTGTAGCAACTAGTTGTAGGTGTGACTTGAAGAGCGCGCGACCTGCTGTCTTAAAAACCTAAAGTTTTATGAGACACCCGGCAGGAACTGGAATGTGAGACCGTTTCATGGGGCAATTGGCCTCCTCCCCGTCTCACTAAAGCGTCTCGCCCTAATTTGTCGCAGGGTGGTGCTCGGTAGGGGTTTGTGAGGCATAATCGAGACATGAGGCTTTTGGGGTACACCCGTGTGAGTACCGTGAATCAAGATGCGCAGTTGCAGTTGGATGCGCTTGTGGATTCCGGGGTGCAAAAGCGTGATGTGTTTGCGGATGTGACCTCGGGTAGCCGGACTGCGATCGAACGCCCCGGGATGAAGCGGCTGCTGGACTATGCCGAGTCCGGCGACACGGTCGTGGTGTGGCGCATCGATCGGCTCGGCCGGTCTCTGATTGATGTCCTCAACACCGTGAACTTGCTGCGCGACAAGGGCGTGAAGATTCAGTCGCTCTCAGATGGCATCGACCCGGAGACTACGTCTGGCCGGTTGATGCTGGGCATGCTCGCCACGTTGGCTGAGTACGAGCGTGAGTTGATCACCGAGCGAGTCAATGCCGGCATCGCCGCCGCGAGACAGAACGGTACCCGGTTCGGTCGTCCACCTGTTGATCCGGCGGTGATCGCGGAGAAACTCGACATCGCCCTAGATGCCCGGGCCAAGGGTCGCACGGCAGAAGAAGCCGCCCGGCTGGTCGGATGGTCCCGCGCAACGCTATACCGGCACCAGCAGGCCGCCCGCGACCGCGACTCAGTCTCCCAGCAGGTGTGACATGGACGGGTCGCAGCGGTGGCGCATCCTCCGGCTACACGTCGAGGACGGTATCGCGCTGACGACCCTGGCCCGCGACACCGGTACCGGGCTGCGCACACTGCAACGCTGGCACCAGCTCTACAAGACAGGCGGCATCGCGGTGTTGGAGCCGCATCCGCGACGCGATGCCGGGTCCCGGCGAACTCCGGCGGAACTGGTCACGTTCCTCGAACACCTCGCGCTCACACGCCCGCGTCCCAGCATCGCTACCCTCCACCGACGCACCGTGGCCGAAGCGGACCGCCTAGGTCTGGCGGCCCCGAGCTATGCCACGGCCCGCGCCATCGTCCACGCTTTGGACCCTGCCCTGGTGACGCTGGCCCTGGAGGGGCCGGCTTCCTATCGGGACCGCTACGAACTGGTGTTTCGCCATCGCGCCGAACGACCGAATGCGACGTGGCAAGCCGATCACACCGAACTCGACATCCTCATCACCGGTGCCAGCGGGACGCCCCAGCGCCCCTGGTTGACGGTGGTAATGGACGACTACTCCCGCGCGGTCTGCGGGTACATGGTCTTTACCGGGGCACCATCGGCGATGAACACCGCGTTGGCGCTACGACAGGCGATCTGGCGTAAAACCGACCCGACCTGGGCGATGTGTGGGCTACCTGACGTCCTCTATATCGATCACGGCAGCGACTTCACCAGCCACCACCTCGAGTACACCGCGGTCGCGTTGAAGATCCGCACCATCTTCTCCACCATCGGTCGCCCGCAAGGCCGAGGCAAGATCGAACGGTTCTTCGGCACGGTCAACACCGAACTCCTGACCACCCTGCCCGGACACCTGACACCAGGGGCGAAGACACCGGAACCGTCTTTGAACCTACCCGCGCTTGATCAGGCGATCGCCGATTTCATCGCCACCTACAACGAGCGGACCCACCGGGAGATCGGGACGAGCCCGAAGAAGGCATGGATCGGTGACGGTTGGCTACCGCGCATGCCCGAATCCCTCGATGAACTCGACGGACTACTGCTGACGGTGCCCACACACCGCACCGTGCAACGTGACGGCATCCACTTCCAAGGCCGGCGCTACCTCGCACCAACCTTGGCACCGTTCGTTGGCCGCCCGGTGACGATCCGCTACGACCCGCGCGACATCTCCGAAGTTCGCGTCTTTGACCGCGACACCTTTCTCTGCGTGGCCATTGACCAGGCGCACCCGAACCAGCGGGTAAGCCTGCAAGAAGTCGAGGCCGCACGCCGAGCCCGCCGGCGCCAGCTGCGCAAAGACATCAACGATCGCATCCCACGGATCGCCGACCGGGCCGAACCGCGCACCACTGCGCCCGGAGCGCGGCCAACCAAGCTGCGCACCTATGAAGAGGACGAATGATGGCCAAGAACTTCATCATCACCAAGGAACATCGCCGGTTCACCGAATTCGCCAACGCGGTACGCAAAGAACGCACCATCGGCATCTGTCACGGCGACGCCGGGATCGGCAAGACTCAGTCGGCACGCCGATATGCCCACTGGGACACCGTGGAACCGTTCATCACCGAATGGGGGCCGCGAACCGAAGACGACGCCAAGTTCTACGCAACTGCGAACCGGTGCCGGACCGTGTTCTACACCCCCGAGGTGCTCCCCAGGCCCAAAGTGCTCATGCATGAGATCGCACACCTGCAGACAAGGCTCGGCATCTGCATCGACGAACACCAGCGCAGCATCGGCAAGGTCACCGGCGCCTACTCAGGTCATACCAACAGGTGGGTCGAGTTGCTCATCATCGATGAGGCCGAACGACTGGCCCCGACCGCACTCGAACTTCTCCGGGATGAGCACGACCGCTACCACTTGGCGATCATCCTCATTGGCATGCCTGGCATCGACCAGCGGTTTCGCCACTACCCGCAGCTCTACAGCCGTCTCGGATTTTCGCACCGATACCGGGCACTAGGACGCGATGAACTGCTCTTCGTCCTCGATCGCCATTGGAAACGCCTCGGCCGCACCCTTGACCCGGACGACTTCACCGACGCTCAAGCTATCGCCGCGATCGAACGCATCACCCGGGGCAACTTCCGCCTCCTCGAACGCCTCTTCCCTCAGATCGCCCGAGTGCTTAAGATCAACCAACTCGAGACCATCACCGACGATGTCATCGAAGCCGCCGCCAGCATCCTCGTGATCGGAAACTAACGCCCCTGAGCGATCACAAAAAGCCGCCGCAAAGCGCTCAAACCCACATAATCGACGAGGCTGCCGGCTGACTCATGAACGGTCGATTACGGACAGGTCCACGACCGCAGTTGGCTCAGCCTGCCGGTACGGTCACGGTGTCCCATGCCGAGTATGCAGCTGATGGCGCGATGTCGTTCCATCGTGCGAGCCATGTTCGGCGGAGCGTGGTGGGTCGCCAGGGAGAGTGGCGCAGGTCGAGGGGGATGAGGGGGTCATTGCGGAGCGCGGCTTCGAGGGCGTCGGCGAGGAGGATACGTCGGACGTCAGCATGGGCGGTGGGGTCGTCTTGTTTGATGGCTGCGTCCATGACGTCGTATGCGGCGTCGATGGGTCCGGCGGGCCAGAGCTCTTCCGCGATCGCCAGCGGATCTGTGACGCCTCGAATGTTGAGATCCCTCGCGGTTGCCGAGATCACGTACCGCCCCATAGCCGGGTCCAAGAGTGGCCGGAGATCGTGTGGACTCAGAAAGGTGCCGGTGGCAAGCGCGGCGGCGCCGGAGGCGAGGAGGGTTCGGCGTAGTGAGTCACGGGCAGCGCGTTCGCGCTCTGGTGCACTGACCGTGTAGAGACTCCACGAGCTATCCCACTGCAGGCGCCCGGCATCTTGTGTGAAGGCT
>JAAYXN010000038.1 GCA_012515885.1 Rhodococcus sp. (in: high G+C Gram-positive bacteria) | reverse complement strand
GAGCTGCAAGCGTGCAACCGGGAGACGGTGCGCGTGCTGAGCGACCAGGGCGTGATAGACGGGTTCACGGTGTGGAACTTCGGGCAGGTGGGCGCGTGGCTGGACTACACGCCGCACCTGCCGGGGCTGTTCCAGTAGCGGGCTAGGGGGCGTCCAGTAGCGCCAGCAATCCGGGCGTCAAGGCACGTAACTCGAATACGTAGTAGGCTCCGGTGGTGCCAGCCTCATAACCGTGGTGACTGTGCATATACTCGACCGTCACCCAGGGCACGTGCTTCACCTCGTCTTTTGGGTGCACTTCCAACACCCTGACCAGCCCGTGCGGCTCAAACGGCGTTAACCAGTATTCGCCCGGCTGTGGATTCTTAGCCATCACGCGCCCCCTTCCAGCGCGCGGCGGGCGTCCTCTATGCGGTCCTCCAAGATGCGCGTGTTCGTGTTGCCCCACACGGCGCGCAGTTCTTCCACCACGCCGGGCGACAGTTCGTTAAGCAGTGTCCACAAGACAGCTTGCAACCGCGAATGGTCTTCCCGCAGTCGCACCAGGTCCTCCGCCAGCGCGTCGGCGTGGGCCAGCAGCAAGCGTGCTGCCCCCAAGAAGCGCCGGTCGCGTGCTGGCTCCCATCCGGTGATATAGTCGCGGATTGCGACCAGGTCGTCGTCGGTGAGCAGTCGGTCGTCAGTCAGTTTCGGCATCGGGGACCTTCTGTTTCTTCTCCCGGCGCAGCATGTACTCGCGTACTCCATACACGCTGTAGCCATCGAACTTGACATCAAGCCCGCCGCTACTGTCCACCCAGACAACCGTCCCGGCTGTGCCCGGCTGTGGGTCTTTGGGCGTGTTGAGGTAGGACATTATGCGCCGCCTTAGCACAACCCGGTCATTCACCTTATATTTGTTCATCATCCCCTCCGGGGTAGGGCGCTGTGTGCGCCGCGTTCGGTGCCTATTGTACGCCTAATACAAGGCGTACATAATTATACAAATGAAGCGGGTGAGTGCGTTACGCCTCCTCGATTTGGTCGATAATTCGCTGTATGAATTTCGGATACTTCCGAAGTGGGCCAAAGCGCATGACTTTTCCGCAATCCTTACACTCGAACGCATATCCGAGGCGCGGAGAGTTGCTAGCGCTCGTATCAGAATAGACAATTTCGCCTTCTTCTACTTCGTTGAATACATTCGCTTCCAGAAGCTCATAGAGTGTGCCGTTCTTGTGTTTACACTTTGCCACAGTCTACCTCCTCGCACACCAGCCCGCACAGCCGCGTCGCCTCGTGCCCGCCGTCCGCGCGTTGGCGCGGGCCACCAGCGCGCGGTCCCCGGCACGCAGGCCGCGCCGGTACAGCAGCAGCGCGGCCTCGGCCTCGCGGGGCGTGATGGTCACTCGGCAATCTCCACGTCTTCGGGGAACACTAACACGGGGTTCCGGCGCGGATGCGTGACAACCAGACAGGCATCAAGGTTGCGCTTGCGCCAAAAAACCTCGCCAACGTCGTCGCCTTCCCATCGTGTCCAACCGTCTTGCAACGTGCGATAGCCGATGCACAAGGCTGGAACAGGCGCGGGCAACTCCTTGCGACTCCATACACGCCACCGTCTAGATTCATCGGGAACGTAATGGCTGGCAAGGGTGAAAAGGTCTGACTTTTCCGGCGGTAGTGTGGGCGCAAAAACCGTGCGCCGTACCGCCATCGCCTTGATATGCACTCGTTGCCCGAACGTGGGGCGAGTCGTCGTCGTGTCGTTCGTTTGTGTTTGCATGTCCCTCTCCTTTTGCCTATGGCTACTCTACCACAGCCACCCGGCCACCTTCGCGGCCAGCCGCCGCGCCCGACGCCAGCGACGCGCCCACCGCGCGCGGATGCGCGGCACGTCGATTACGCCGTAGAACTCCAGCCCGTCCTCCGGGATGGACGTGTACGCGATGCGCACCACGGCGATGCACAGCAGCGCGACTAGAAACACGAAGCATTCAAACATGGTTCAGCCCTCCTCAAACAGGGCGTGCTGCACCACCTGGCGGTACGGCAGCCCGCGTTCTGTCACCCACGCTGGCACGCCCCACTCCGGCGGCAGCACGCCGCCCGGCTGCCATCGCCCCTGGATGTGCAGGTGGCATCGCTGGCAGCACGCCAGCAAGTTCGTCCAGTCGCAGTTGGCCTTATTGCCGTCGATGTGATGCACAGTCAGCACCATGAACTCGCCGTCGCGCCGCTTGGCGTAGCGGGCCAGCGTCGTGCCCGGCACGAACTCCATGCCGCAGTGTTCGCAGCGCCAGCCCGCGCGCTTGTAGGCTTGCTGTTGCAACTCGAAGGTCTTCCACTCCGGCGGGTAGTCGTTCGTCATCTCTCGCTGCCCTCCTCGCGCCCGTTGACGCGCATGGCCCGCGCATACGGGCAGGTCTCGTTATGGCGCTCCCCGCGCACCAGGGCCGCGCCGTCTTCGCTCTGGCGCCGGCACAGCGGGCATTCCCAGGTGCGGATTTCCACCTTGTAGCGCAT
>JAAYXN010000037.1 GCA_012515885.1 Rhodococcus sp. (in: high G+C Gram-positive bacteria) | reverse complement strand
TTGGCGACCATGGAGTCGTAGTCGGGGGGAATGACGTCACCGGCGGCGATGCCGGTGTCGACGCGCAGGCCTGAGCCGAGCGGGAACTTGAGCATCTGGACGGTGCCGGGGGCGGGTGCGAAACCGGCGTCGGCGTCTTCCGCGTTGAGGCGGGCTTCGACGGCGTGACCGAATTCTGCGGGGCACTCGCCGGGCAGCGGCATTCCGGCAGCCACCTGGATTTGCAGTTTCACCAGGTCAATGCCGGTGGTGGCTTCGGTGATGGGGTGTTCAACCTGCAGGCGCGTGTTGACCTCGAGGAACGTGAAAATTTTCTGTTCCGGCTGGTAGAGGTATTCGACGGTGGCTGCGCCCTGGTAGTCGGCGGCCTTGACCAGTTCTGCGGACACCTGGCGCAGGTGATCGGCCTGCTCCTTCGTCATCAGTGGCGACGACGATTCTTCGATGACCTTCTGGTTCTTGCGCTGAATCGAGCAGTCACGCACACCGGGCGCCCACACGTTGCCGTGAGCGTCAGCGATGACCTGGACCTCGACGTGGCGGGCTTCGGTGACGAGACGCTCGATGAAGACGACGGGGTCACCGAAGGACCGCTCGGCCTCGCCCTGGGTGCGTTCGAGAGCAAGCTCAAGCTCATCTTCGGACCAGACTTTGCGGATGCCGCGGCCTCCGCCGCCGCTGCGGGCCTTAATGATGAGGGGGTAGCCGATGGCGTGGGCGTGACGGCGGGCGTCGGCGCGGGTTTCGACGGGGCCACCGGACCACGGCGCGACGGGGACGTTGACTTTTTCGGCGAGGAGCTTGGCTTCCACTTTGTCGCCGAGCAGACGCATCGCTTCGGGGCTGGGGCCGATGAAGGTGATGCCCAGGTCACGGACAATTTCGGCGAAGCCGGGATCTTCGGCGACGAATCCCCAGCCCACCCAGATCGCGTCAGCGCGTGCCTCTTGCAGTGCGCGAGCGAGTTCAGCGTGGTCGAGGTAGGGGGTGGCGGCGGCGTCGGTGCGTCGGAGTACGACGCCTTCGTCTGCTTGCCGCACGAACATGGCGCGACGTTCTGCTTCGGTGTGTAGCGCGATCACGGTGATCGGGTCGCTACCTGTTTGTTCTGCGTTCAGTTCCCGGACAGCCCGAATAAGCCGAACTGCGGCTTCGCCGCGGTTGACCACTGCAATGCGCTTGAACATTCCGTCTTGTCTTCCGTTTCTCCGAGGTATCCCCACACAAACACACGCCGGGATGGGCTTGTACTTGGGGGGCTTGCGCACGTCAGCACGAAAGACCCCGTCCATGGTTTGGACGGCGTCGGTCTCGGCCCTCCCGCGTATGTATCGCGCCGGGCGGATCTGGGATTACGCGTCAGCTCCTCATACCGCCTCGACCGAGCGACAAGCATGGCACGATTTTGGGCCTCATGTCATGTTCGTCACTTAATACGATCCCGAGTTACACGTATCCATGCCAGTCGCAGGGAAAGCCTTGTGTCAGACCAGTAATCGCGTCCCACTTTCTGTGGAAAAGTGACGTATCGCACTGTGGGCCTTGACAGTACCGCAGACGCGGTTGTCGGGCTGTGTCAGTTGGGGTCGGAGTGATTTTTGGGGCGGACCTATTTAGTTGGGGTAAGAGCATCAGCGTCGCGTGGCGCCACATGGTTTGCACCCTCAACAACTGTCACGGGAATCCCGTCCTTGTCTTCGGGTTCGATGTCGATGGTCCGACGCAGGGGTTGATTGGGGAGGAGGGCGACGGCGATGGCCGCAACCACAGCGAACCCTGCGGCAATAAGGAAGATGTGGCCGTTGGCGTCACCGTAGGCGTGGCGGATCACTTCCTGGACGGGTGCGGGCAGGGCGTTGACGTCGAGACCGCCCCCACTGGACCCGGAAGTGTCGATACCGAGACGCTCAAGGCCGTCGTGGGACAGGGTGGCGACGCGGCTCGCGAGGATCGACCCGAGTACCGAGACGCCGACAGCGCCACCGAACATGCGGAAAAACGCGACCGAGCTGGATGCTGCACCGATGTTGGCGACGCTCACCGTGTTTTGGACGGCGAGGACGAGGTTCTGCATCAGCGAACCCATACCGAGGCCGACGACCATCATCGCGATGCTGACGGGAACCAGCGGAGATTCGTGGTCGAGGGTGCCGAGGTAGCCGAGGCCGATGACGAGCAGGATCGACCCGCCCAAAACGAATGGCTTCCATTTACCGAAGCGGGTGATGAGCTGGCCGGAGACGATGGATCCAGACAGCATGCCCACCACCATCGGCAGGGTCAGCAGCCCGGCTGCGGTGGGGCTGAAGCCGCGCGCGGTTTGGAAGTACTGGCCGAGGAACGTCAGTGCTCCGAACAGTCCGATACCGACTGCGACGGACGCGATGATCGCCAGCGCAGTGGTGCGTTCGGTGACGATTTTGAGCGGAATGATCGGGTCTTTCGCGCGGGATTCGACGTAGATGGTGAGCGCGAGCAGCGCGATACCGCCACCGACCAGCAGCGCTGATTCGAGAGAGAACCACGCGTAGTAGTCGGCTTTGCCGGCGAACGACACCCAGATCAGCAGGATGGACACACCAGCGGTGAGCAGGGTCGCGCCGAGCCAGTCAATGGACACCGAACCGGGGCGTGAGTCTTCGAGATGCAGCGTGAACTGCAACAACACCAGCGCAACCAGCGCGAGCGGGACGCACACGAAGAACGTCCACCGCCACCCCAGTGGGCTGTCGACGATGACACCGCCGAGAATCGGTCCACCAGACATCGCGACAGCCATGACCGCGCCCATATATCCGGAGTAGCGGCCCCGTTCGCGGGGCGAAACGATACTGCCGATGATGGCGACGACGAGCGCCGTCAACCCGCCCATGCCGATGCCTTGGATGACGCGGGCGACCAGCATGATCGTGATGTTGCTGGCGAATCCGGCGATGATCGAGCCGATCACGAAAATGATGAGTGCGATCTGCACCATCAGTTTCTTGTTGAAGAGGTCCGCGAACTTTCCCCAAATGGGGGTGGAGGCGGCGTTGGCGAGTAGCGCGCTGGTGACGATCCACGTGAACGCGGTTTGGGAGCCGTCGAGATCGGCGATGATCGTGGGCAGCGCGGTGGTGACGATGGTGCTGCTCAGCAGGGTTGTGAATAGCCCAGCGAGGAGCCCGATGAGGGCTTGCAGGATTTGGCGGTGGGTCATGGGGGTGCTCATGTCAGTGACTCCCGCAGGCGACGTAGGGATGCGACGGCGTCGGCTGCTTCGGTTTCCGTCCACCCGTCGAGGAGAGCTTGGAGCCGGGAGGCGCGTCGGTCTTTGATGGTTTGGATGTAGCTGTGGCCCTGGTCGGAGACGCTGACGCGGAAGGCGCGGCCGTCGGCGGGGTCGCTGCGGCGTTCGACGAGTCCGAGGTTGACGAGTTCGGTGATTTGCCTGCTCAACGCGGATTGTCCGACGAAGAGTTGGGCGGCGAGTTCGTTTTGGCGGCATTCGCCGTGGGCGCTGAGCATGAAGAGCACGCCGGTGAGGGCGGGCGGTAGCGCGCTGTCGTCGTCGCTGGTGAGGGCGTCGCGGAGGGCGCGGCCGAAGAGGAATACCTCGTCGACGAGTTCTTCGGTGGTGGGGCGGGTGACGGACACGGGTGGCCTCAAGTCGTATCGGCAGTAACTTGCTTGACGAATACAACTATATGGATGGTTGCATCAAGTAAACAACTGGAAAAGGCCGGGTTTACAGTTCGCCGCGAGAAATCGGAGCGCGCCCAAAAGGCTGCTGAACAGCAGCAACAGGCGGTAAATCGGGGATAGGTAGACGAACAGGCGCGGCGCCGAGTTCAAAGGATTCACCATGGTGAGTCAACGGAATCGGCGCGCCTGAACGCAGGTGATAGGTGGCCTCGGTGCTGGTGATGTCGACCCGCACCTCACGGCCCCGGACACACAGGTTGAAGCTGATTCGCGTCAACTGAGGTGGGAGGCGCGGCGCGAAAATGAGGTGCCCGCCGTAGTCACGCATCCCGCCAAATCCGGCAACGCACCCCATCCATGTTCCCGCGAGGGAGGCGATGTGGAGACCGTTGCGGACGTTGTCGTGCAGGTCATGCAGGTCGGTGAACGCGGTTTCCGCGAGGTAGTCGTAGGCCAGATCCATGTGCCCCACCTCGGCGGCAAGAACAGCCTGCCCACACGCCGAAAGCGACGAATCCCGCACCGTCAACGCCTCGTAGTACGCGAAGTTCGCGACCTTCTGCTCGAACGTGAACGCGTCACCGCGAATGAACATCGCCAACACGAGATCGGCCTGCTTGACGACCTGTTTGCGATACAGATCGAAGTACGGATAGTGCAGCAGCAGCGGGTAGTCCTCAGCCGGTGTGCCTACGAAATCCCATTCGGCATGGTGGGTAAACCCATCGGACTGGGGGTGGACACCGAGGGCGTCGTCGTAGGGGATGCGCATGTGCTCGGCGGCCCCGCGCCAGTGCGCGGCCTCTTCTTCGGTGACGTTGAGTGTCCGCGCGGAGGTCGGGAACAGTGCGCAGTAGGCGGCGGCGTCGAGCAGGTTCTGTTGCGCCAACAGGTTCGTGTAGACGTTGTTGTCGACGATGGCGCTGTATTCGTCGGGCCCGGTGACGCCGTCGATCCGGAATTCGCCGTACGCGTCGTGGTGGCCCAGCGACATCCACAGTCGGGCTGTTTCCACCAGAATCTCGATGCCCGCTTCCTGCGCGAACTGCTCATCGCCGGTGGCGGCGAGGTAACGGGCGGTGGCGTTAGCGACGTCCGCGTTGACGTGGAACGCAGCGGTTCCGGCGGGCCAGTAGCCGGAACATTCGTCGCCGTTAATGGAGCGCCACGGAAACATCACCCCGGATTGGCCGAGTTGACGTGCCCGCTCACGGGCCTTGTCGAGGGTGCGGTAACGCCACATGAGGGCGTCGCGGGCGGCGTCGGGCAGCGTGTAGGTCAGGAGGGGCAGGACGAACATTTCGGTGTCCCAGAACGCGTGCCCGTCATAGCCGGGGCCGGTGAGTCCTTTGGCGGGGATGGCGCGGGTTTCGCCGCGCGCACCGGCCTGGATGACGTGGAACAGCGCGAACCGCACGGCTTGTTGCAGCTCGGCGTCGCCGTCGATTTCGACGTCGGCGACAGACCAGAATTCGTCGAGGAATTCGCGTTGCCGCTGCGCGAGGACGTCCCAGCCGGTGTCGATGGCTTGCGCGAGGGCCGCTTCGACCTGGGCGGCCAATGCCGGTGACGAGCGCTGCGCCGACCATCCGTACGCGACGTATTTGGTGAGTTGCAGTTTCCCGTCGGCGGGCACGTTGGTGGCGATGGTGAGCCGGGCGAGATCGCCGTCCGCGTGAATCTGATGCTGCTCCGCACCTTCGACGTGCAGGTTGTGGTTCATCGCGGCCGCCATTCGCAGGCCGGAAGCGCGTGTGTGGTGGGCGAGCATCGCCCGCATCCCCTCCGCGGACGCGGCGTCCGCGACCAGCGGGTTGTCGAGGGCGGCAGCGACGCGGGGGTCTTTGGATTCGGATTCGATGGGCTCGTTAGCGAGCAGATCAGATTGGACGACGAGGTCCACCGCGCCGTCGAGCGGCTCCACCTCATAGCGAATCGCGATCACGGCACGCGAGGTGAACGACACCAGACGCTGCGAGGTGATGCGGACACGGCGTCCCGTCGGCGAGTCCCATTCGGTGACGCGCGTGAGTGTGCCCGCCCGGAAATCGAGGGTGCGCTGATGAAAAAGCGCGTTGCCGTAACGCATATCGAGGGGTTCGTCGTCGACGAGAAGACGGATGATCGAGCCGTCGGTGGCGTTGACGACGGTCTGCCCGTCTTCCGGATATCCGTAGCCAGCCTCGGCGTAAGGCAGGGGACGGCGTTCATAGAAACCGTTGAGGTAGGTGCCGGGCAGGCCACGCGGCTCGCCTTCCTCGAAGGTGCCGCGAATACCGATGTGCCCGTTAGATAAAGCGAAAGTCGACTCGGTGTTGCGTAGTTCGTCGAGATCCAGGCCGCGCCAACGCAGCCGCCACGGCGCGATTTCGTAACCGAGTTCTTCGGTGTCCTCCGGGCTCACAGTCTCCCCAGTTCTATGCGTGCGCGGCGGGCATCAACCATGCGTGACCATGAGTTCTTCAAGATCATGGACGACGACGTCGGCGCCGTGAGTGCGCAGCGCGTCGGCTTGCCCGTGCCGGTCGATGCCCACGACCAATCCGAATCCGCCTGCTTCTCCCGCTTCCACTCCGGCGATCGCATCTTCGAATACTGCCGCCTGGGAGGGGGCTACCGCTAGAGCGTCGGCGGCAGCGAGGTACGAGTCGGGTGCGGGTTTGCCGCGCAGGCCGTGTTCGCGGATGACGAGGCCGTCGATACGCACGTGCACGTAGCGGGTGAGTCCGGCGGCGTCGAGGACGGCTTTGCCGTTGGCGGAGGAGGTGACGACGGCGACTTTGAGGCCCGCGTCGTAAACGGCACTGAGGTAGCGCAGCGACCCGGGATAGGGGTTGACGCCTTCCTGTTCGATGACGGAAAGCAGCAGGTTGTTTTTGCGTGCGCCGAGCGAGTGGACGGTGTTGGCGCTGGCCCCGGAGCTAAAGGGGTCTTCAACATCGCCTTCGGGGAGGGTGATGCCGCGGGAGGCGAGGAAAGAACGGGTGCCGTCGTCGCGGGGTTTGCCGTCGACATAGGTGAGGTAGTCGGCATCTGTGAATGGCGTGAATCCGCTGCCGTCGCGGTTGCGTAGGAAGTCGTCGAAAGTGCGTTTCCACGCCTTCCGGTGCAGCACTTCGGTGCTTGTGAGAACTCCGTCGAGATCGAACAAGCAGGCCGAGATCGAATCAGGTAGACCAATCACGCTCCCGACGTTACGGGTGAGGTGGCTGCTTCTGTTGGGAATAGAGGTCTCAGATCGGTTACTGCGGTTACGTTTTCAACCGGTTTGTTGGGCGGGTTCGGGGGTCGGTAACCCCACGCATTTAGTTGCGGCCGCAACTACCTGAGGCGTCGGATATTTCTAGCTGGGCAAGTGTCCGACAGGAACTTTTGTTTAATCGTAAATAATTGTGGACCCATTTGTGATACACCCGTACGTTCGGAGGGGTCGGGTCACGAGACGCGCATCACACAGTGAAGCGCGGCGTGATGGTAACTACACCGCGGCTGAGGGCTGCGTCGTGTGGTTGCGCCAGAAAGCGTTGGGCGCGAGCGGGGCGTGCGGCAACCAGTTCCATTTCCATACAACACGGCTACACATGCGTGGCTGCTGCATGTCCTGAAGGGGATCGAAATAAAATGACTACCAACGACGCAACTCGCGAACGCAATCGTCGCAAGAGGAAGGCAATACTCGCCTCCGGCATCGTCCTCGGTGTAGGTGCTGTAATCACTTTGGCTGCCTGGAACGACTCTGTATGGGGCACAGGCGCTTTCGGTAC
>JAAYXN010000036.1 GCA_012515885.1 Rhodococcus sp. (in: high G+C Gram-positive bacteria) | reverse complement strand
GACCTGGTTGGGGGAAAGCCGCGCCAGCACTGCCTTCTGTTCACGGGTAGCCGGAGCATCCAAGCGCGCGTAGGCCGGGTTGCCGTATTGCTCGGCGAGTTCGCCGTAGCGCACAGATGGCGTTTTTCCGGTGGCTGCCGTCATTTCTGCGGCGAGTAGCGCAAGGATGATGCCGTCCTTGTCGGTGGTCCACACTCGACCGTCATGACGCAGGAAGGACGCTCCGGCGCTTTCTTCGCCACCGAACCCGATCTGGCCATTCAGTAGACCCGGGACGAACCATTTGAAACCGACGGGCACTTCATCGAGCCGCTTGCCCAGGCCGCCGACGACGCGATCAATCATCGACGAGCTGACGAGAGTCTTGCCGACCGCGACATCCGGGGACCACCCAGGACGGCTAGCGAACAGGTAGTCGATAGCGACGGACAGGTAGTGGTTGGGGTTAAGCAGACCGCCGTCAGGGGTGACGATGCCGTGCCTGTCCGAATCAGCATCATTGCCCGTCGCGAGGTCGTAGCGGTCGCTGTTGCCAATAAGCGAGGCCATTGCGTGCGGTGACGAGCAGTCCATCCGGATTTTGCCGTCGCCGTCGAGAGTCATGAACCGCCACGTCGCGTCCACGGTGGGGTTGACGACTTCAAGGTTGAGTCGATGGGTTTCGGCGATCGCTGCCCAGTAGTCGACGGAGGCACCGCCCAGTGGGTCCGCGCCGATCCGCAGGCCGGATTGCCGAATAACGTCGAAGTCAATGACATTCGGCAGGTCGTCGACGTAGAAGCGGAGGAAGTCGTAGCGTTCGACGCGGGTGATGGCTTCACCGAAGGACGAGAGGTTGACCCCGTCGAGCTCATCTCGAATAAGTTCGTTTGCGCGAGCCGCGATCCAACTCGTTGCATCCGAGTCCGCTGGTCCACCGTGCGGCGGGTTGTATTTGAAGCCGCCGTCGCGGGGCGGGTTGTGTGAGGGGGTGACGACGATGCCGTCGGCTCGCGCTTCGGGGTTGGTCGAGTTGTAGCGCAAGATCGCGTGGCTAACTGCCGGCGTGGGTGTGTAGCGGTCGCGTGAATCCACCAGCACGGTAACACCGTTGGCGACGAGCACCTCAATAGCCGATGTCCATGCTGGTTCAGACAGTGCGTGTGTATCGCGACCAAGGAACAGTGGACCGCTAATGCCTTGGGAGGCACGGTATTCGACGATTGCCTGCGTGGTGGCGAGGATGTGGTCTTCGTTGAACGAGCCGTCGAGGCTTGAGCCGCGGTGTCCTGAGGTGCCGAAAACGACCTGCTGGGCTGGTTTTTCGGGATCCGGCACCCGCGAGTAGTAGGCCGTGACCAGGTGGGCGAGGTCTTCAAGATCCTCTGCTTGCGCCAGCTGACCTGCTCGTTCGTGAACCACCGATCCTCCTCTTACCCGTGGACGTGCACCCTATGTGTATTTCGCCCGCCCCATCCTGCCCTGCTGCCCCCTCCGATGCACAAGCGGTGTCGGTGGGCGTGGCGGATGCCTGAAACATGGCGGACGCCTGG
>JAAYXN010000509.1 GCA_012515885.1 Rhodococcus sp. (in: high G+C Gram-positive bacteria) | reverse complement strand
TTCCTCGGTGACGACTACGCCCAGGTTCGCATGGGTCTGCGCATGAACATCATCGGCAGCCCCGGCGTGGAAAAGGCAGACTTCGAGCTGTGGAGCCTGGCTGTATCCACCATCAACGGCTGTCATGACTGCACCGCCGCGCACGACTCCGTCGTCCGCAAGGAAGGTCTGACCAAGGAGCAGGTGTGGGAGGCCGTCAAGATCGCCGCCACTCTCTCCGGTGTAGCCCAGGCCATTAGCGCTTCGGAAGCACTCGCGGGCGCATAAGCGCTTCGGCAGTATCTTCGCGTTCAAAGTGGGGCTCTGACCAACAGGTCGGGGCCCCACTTTTGTGCATCTTCGCGGCCCCCTTTGAACCCTTGCCGTTCCCGACCGTTCGGCGAATCGAAAGCTCAATCTCCCTGTGTGCTTCGCCGCAGCTCGGCTAGGTTTGAATAATGGATCTTGAGGTCGTGCACGTCTTTATCGATGACGACGGTCGTCATGGAAACGCGCTCGGAATTGTCGACGCAGCTAGCGTGCCACCCAAGGACTACCAATACATTGCCGCCCGCAGCGGTTTAGCGACGACAGTGTTCGTTGATATGCCTACCGATGGCAGTGATAGCGCGCGGGCCTCGATCTTTGGACCCGAAACCGAATTCGCGTTTGCTGGCCAATCGGTGGTCGGCCTCGCGTGGTGGCTCATCGAGCGCGGCTACCCCATCGACACCGTGCACGTTTCAGCGGGACCGGTGGAGATCCGGCAATCAGGAAAGCTCACGTGGGCCAAAACTCTGGCGGAATGGGCACCGCATTTCTCGCTCGTGCCACTAGAAACCCCCAAAGATGTCGCCAACACCCGCGCCCGGGACTACCCAGCGAACCCCCACTACGTGTGGGCATGGGCCGACAAGTTGGATTACCGAGTTCGCGCCCGCATGTTTGCCCGCGAACTCGGCATCGAAGAGGACGAGGCCACCGGGGCCGCTGCGGTACGACTGACCGCCGCGCTTCGACATGCTCTCCTCATCGAGCAGGGCAAAGGCTCCGTACTGCACACCATGTTTGGTACGCGAGGCTGGATCGAAATCGGTGGACGCGTGCGTGCAGGACGTACACGGACGCTGTAATTCGGGCGCTCAAAAGACTCAGGAATTTGAGTCAACACGCACTGTAATTTCCGGTCCCAGTTCCACTCCCGGTGCCAGCGGTAGGCGATCACCGCTCCAAAACTTCCCCGGGTCATACCAGTTGGTCCGCTTGGTCTCGGTCAGTAGCCCCATCGCCTCGTATGTTTGCGCGACAACCTCAGCGCAATAAGCTGATTCCAACTCTCGCGCACCGCCCCGCGGCGATTGACCACGCCGCGATTGAGGTAGTGGAACTCGTCCACCAAACCAGCGGCCCAACAGTTTCGCGGTGGAGGGAAACGAGGTGCCGTTTAGCCGCGCAATCGTGCGTAGTAGCGCATCCTCTTGCGGTGGGGCGATCGGGGTCAGCAGTTGCCGTAGCCACGCCCGTTGACCATAGCGATGCGCCCACACCTGAACTGCTGACCGTAAATCGTGCAGTTGGACGCCCCGGTGGTACGTACCGGTCCACATGTCCGGCAGTGACTTACCGAGTTCCGCATGCCACATCAGGGGCGGCATATCACCGAGAGCAACTGCCATACCCACATGATTTATGGGGCTGTTCGTCAACGTTTGGATCGTTCGATCGGCCACGGTGGTGCCCCGGAAAATCCAGATATCGCCGGTGCGGGTAGCCCGGACTGCCTCATCGAGGTCAATTCCGTCGGCCAGATCAGTCATAGCGACAAGCGTAGTGCGCGGCGCAGGCAAGACGTGTCAGCGAACGCGCGCTACCGTGACGTCATGCAACGTGGACGCTGGTGGAAAATCCTCGGCCTTGCCGGAGCGATGGGAGTCGCCGCGACCGGTGCGATAGTGGTTCGTTCCGAGCGCGCACGACGCGCCTACACTCCAGACGAAGTTCGTGAACAACTTCACGCCCGCTACACACAGGCGTACCTGCGTGACGCGCACACTCCGGAAGTCGAGCTTCTTCCTGCGAAGACACCCTGGTATGCGCGTCTACGTGAGCGCTGCGTGAACAAGTTCACTCGTTCCTAGCGACATGCGGGTCCGCGGCGACTAACCCAGCGCTGCCCCAGGCGGCCCGTCTCTAGCCCAGAGCTACACGGAACCCTTCAGCGAGCTGGGCAACCTGATCGTCGGTCATCACAAACGACGGTGACACCTGCATCGCGCCCTGGCCTGCTGCGCGGCCAGAAATGCCCTGCGCGCGCAATGCGCCCACGAATGCGGGAGCCTCAGCCGGGTCCGCAAGCTGCACCGCAGCAACAGCACCCAAGCCGCTACGCACTTCACTGACCCGAGGGTGCTCAGCGAGAGGCGCCAAATGCGTCTGCAGAGACTGCTCCAGATGTTGAGCGCGTTCGAGGAGCCCTTCACGCTCGACTATGTCGAGGTTTGCCATCGCTGCTGCAGCCGCGCCAGCGTGGCCGCCATAGGTGTAGCCATGCCGGAACCACACCCCGCCTCGATAGAACGGTTCAGCGACTGCGGGCGCAACAAACACCGCGCCCATCGGCACATACCCGGACGTCAAACCCTTGGCTGTGGTCATCATGTCCGGTTGCAGATCAAACTTCGATGACGCAAACCACGCGCCACCTATCCGGCCGAAGCCAGTCACGACCTCGTCGGCGACAAACAGGATCTCGTGCTCACGGCAAATGTCTCGCACCTCGGCGAGGTAACCCTGCGGCGGCACATAGATGCCGCCAGCACCGATGATCGGTTCGCAGAAAAATGCTGCAATCGAATCGGCACCCACAGTCTCAATGAGTTCGAGAAGGCTCTTAGCCTGGTCCCACTCCACCGTCGCCGCATCGGGCATCAGTTGGCCGTAGCCGTCACGATTTGCAGGAATACCGGCCAGCGCTGTCCCGGCAACGTGCATACCGTGATACGCCTTCTGTCGGCCGACGATGATGCGCTTGTCCCCGCGCCCCAACTCATGCCAGTACCTGCGAGCCAGTTTGGCGGCCGTATCCACCGAATCTGAGCCACCCGACGTAAAGAAAATCTTGCTGCCCGGAACCGGCGCGATTGTCGCCAAACGCTCTGCCAACTGGACAGTGACATCGGAGGTGAAGTCACCGAAGTTGGAGAAATGAGCGAGAGTGCCAAGCTGGCGAGCCACTGCATCAGCGATCTCGCAGCGACCATGGCCGACATTGGTGAACCAGAGCCCAGCTGTCGCATCCAGATACCGGGTGCCGCTGCGGTCCCAAATATGGACGCCTTCACCGCGCGCAACCACAAACGCCCCCGACGATTCCACAGCTCCCATATCTGAAAAGCCATGCCACAGTGCCGACGCCATCGCTATCCCTCCGCCCGTGTCGCGACGATCTGCCACGTCGCCGGAAACGACTATGCCATGCGGCGCGCGCACCAGCGACGTTCAGACGCGAGCTTGACCCCCGAGGCCTGAAAATGCGATAGCCCAGTTCGCTAGGCTAGAGCCAGCATGTCCACCACCACGCCCAATCGCCGCGAGCTCCTCGCCCAGCTCCCCGAACTTTCACTTCGCGACGAACACCGTCTCCGTCGGCGCCTCTCGCGCGCCCGAGGCGGAAAAGACCTCGCCTCGATTGCCACGGACATTGACGCTGCCGCCAGTCGTATTGCTGCCCGGCGTGCCCACGTCCCGCCAGTCACCTACCCGGAAAACCTTCCGGTCAGTGCTCGCCGCGACGACATCGCCGAAGCGATCACGAACAACCAGGTAGTCATCGTCGCTGGCGAAACCGGGTCCGGCAAAACCACGCAGATCCCCAAAATCTGTCTTGAGCTCGGTCGCGGCATCCGCGGACTCATTGGCCACACGCAGCCGCGGCGACTGGCAGCGCGCACCGTCGCCGAACGCATCGCCGAAGAGCTAGACACCGAACTTGGAACCACCGTCGGCTATACCGTCCGATTCACTGACCAGGTTTCCGATCACACCCTCATCAAACTCATGACTGACGGAATTTTGCTCGCCGAAATTCGCCGCGACCCGATGCTCCGTCGTTATGACACGATCATCATCGACGAGGCCCACGAACGCTCCCTCAACATCGACTTCCTCCTTGGCTATCTCAAACAGCTACTCCCCCGCCGCCCCGACCTCAAAGTCATCATCACCTCTGCGACGATCGATCCGGAACGCTTCGCCGAGCACTTCGCCGTCGACGGGAAACGTGCCCCTATCGTCGAAGTGTCCGGACGCACCTATCCCGTCGAAATGCGCTATCGGCCCCTGGTTACCGAGGTCGGCGAGACCACCGTTGAACGTGACCCTGTTGAGGCCGTCTGCGATGCGGTGCGCGAGCTTACTCTGGCCGGGGACGGCGACATCCTGGTATTCCTCTCTGGCGAGCGCGAAATCCGCGACACCGCGGATGCCGTGCGCGACATGGGGTTACGCAACACCGAAGTGGTGCCGCTGTATGCGCGCTTGTCTGCGGCGGAGCAGCATCGCGTCTTCACCGCCCACACCGGGCGCCGAGTGGTGCTGTCCACCAACGTCGCGGAAACCTCGCTGACCGTTCCGGGAATCCGCTACGTCGTTGACCCGGGAACCGCCCGGATCTCGCGCTACTCAGTGCGAACCAAAGTGCAGCGGCTACCGATCGAACCGATTTCACAGGCTTCCGCGCGCCAACGAGCTGGGCGCTGTGGCCGTGTGGCCGAGGGCATTTGTATCCGGTTGTACTCCGAAGAGGACTTCGAGGCGCGTCCACCGTTTACCGAACCCGAGATCCTGCGCACCAACCTCGCCTCAGTCATTTTGCAGATGACGGCCCTCGGCCTCGGAGAGATCGCAGCGTTTCCCTTCGTTGAGCCACCAGACCCCCGCGCCATCCGCGACGGCATGGCACTGCTCGAAGAACTGGGTGCCATCGAGACCGTCGGCACCCGCAAGCCTGGTGGCGTCGCCGAAAACCCAGGCGCCACAGCGCAGTTGACTAGTGTTGGACGGGAACTGTCCCGCATCCCCGTCGACCCGCGCATGGCCCGCATGCTGGTGGAAGCGAACGCGAACGGCACCCTC
>JAAYXN010000035.1 GCA_012515885.1 Rhodococcus sp. (in: high G+C Gram-positive bacteria) | reverse complement strand
TGCTCATCAATGAGCCTCTGTGGTCGCGGTATCCTGACACACTCGACCGCGCCACCATCTTCCTGCACGAACTCATTCACCTGCACTCAGGTGAACTCTCACACTGCGGGCCGTGGTGGGCGGCGCAGGAGATGTTCCGGCAGTACTGGGCGAGGAGGTAGACCATGCTCGGAAAGAAGCTGACGCATCTCGGCACACAGCAGGTCGCGTGGGGCGCAACCTCATGGGAGCGTCCGGCGGAGTGGCTTGCGCTGCCCACCATAGAGGTTGGCGACGAAACCCTGGTCGGCCTCATGCGCGTGAACGATGCCGCCAACAACCACGTCGCACTCATCTGCGCCGGTGATTACACCGTAGACTGGGGCGACGGGAATACCGAAAACTTCGCCTCTGGCGTCAAAGCCACCCACACCTACGATTTCACCGCGCTTGATGCAGAGACTGAGACATCTGGTGGCTGGCGGCAGGCTATCGTGGTGGTGACACCGCAGGCGGGGCAGGCGCTCACGCTTGTGAACCTCGATCAGACCACGGGCGATACCTACACGCAGGGATGGCTCGATGTCGTCGTGGCTGGCCCGGCTATCGGCGCGATAGAGATCGGCGGGACGACCAAACCGCCGACATTACTGGAACAGTTCGAGTTCGTGGGCGGCAACGTTATCACGAACATGACCCGCATGTTCTACGGCTGTTCGTCGCTGGCGTCGGTCCCCGCGATGGACACCAGCAGCGTGACGAACATGGGCGGCATGTTCGAGGGCTGTTCGTCGCTGGCGTCAGCGATCTGCACCGGCCTGCGGTACAGCGTCAGCATCGCAAGTTGCGCATTCGCGCGCAGTGCCATCATAAACTTCTTCACCGGCCTCGGCACGGCGGCGGGAGCGCAGACAGTGAACGTTACCGGGAACCCCGGCACTGCGTCACTCACGCCAGACGACATAGCCATAGCCACGGCGAAGGGTTGGACGGTGACGACATGAGCACGAGTGGCTTCTATCTCAAGGACGGAGACACACTGCGATACGCACCCAATGCGGTTCATGCACGCGGCTACACGCTCACCCGTGAGGCTCCGGTGGCAGCGGTGCGCACGAACTGGAAGTTCTTCGCATCAGAGGCTGAGGCTCGCGCCGCGCTCGGCCTGCCCACGCTCACCGCGATTGAGGCGTACCGGGTAGAGGACCCCGCGATCAGCGACGAGCAGGTGGCGCGCTACGAGCGGGCGGCTACGCGTGTCACCCGAGAGGTGATTGATGATGGCGACACTCGCGTTCTGCGTTAGTCTCGGGCCATACGATACGGGCCTGACACTGGCTGCGCAACTGCTCGACACGAACGGGGACGCGTCAGGAAGTGCGATCACCACCGGCTGGATCGAGATCGGCGACGGGCACTACGGCGTGGTGGCCGAAATCCCGGATGGTTTCCGTGGTTTCATCACCGTGTATGACGCCTCCAATCCGACCTTCATTCTGGAGGCAGGGGCGATCAATCCCGAGGAGATCGTGACATGACGCGAACATTCGTCGTCAGCCTCGGGCGGCACTCGACCGGCCTCAATCTCAGCGGGCAGTTTATCGGCGAGGATGGGAGCCCGATAGGGGATGCGGCGGTGCTGACGCGCATCGGGAACGGGCGATATCATCTGGCGACAGAGATACCTGGGCAGCGTTGTTGGCTGGTGGTGCGAGATACTGACAGGAATACGGTTGTGCAGGTGGGGGCGGTGCAGGCGGTGGGGGGCGCGGTCGGCGTGTATCGTCCGTGGCTAATGACCGGAGGGAGAATGAGGTAAGATGGCCGACTATCAGACGGGCATCGACATTCGACGCGACCAGTCCGGCAACCTCATCATCCCCGCGCTGCTGCTCGACAGCGCCGGGGCCGTTGTCACCTCCGGGGATACCACCGTCTACATCCTCGAGATCCAGAGCGACGGCACGTTCAAGGCCC
>JAAYXN010000508.1 GCA_012515885.1 Rhodococcus sp. (in: high G+C Gram-positive bacteria) | reverse complement strand
TGGATCGGCACGCCTTCCTTGGCCTCGACCGCCTGGTGCAGGCCGTCGGACCAGCGGCGCCCGGCCAGGGTGCGGCCGGTGAATTCGTCGACGATGATGACCTCGCCGTCGCGGACAATGTAGTCCTTGTCCCTGGTGTACAGCTCTTTCGCTTTGATGGCGTTGTTGAGGTAGCTGACCAGCGGAGAGTTCGCGGCCTCGTAGAGGTTCTCGATACCCAACTGGTCTTCGACCAGCTCGACACCTGCTTCGTGCACGCCGACCGTGCGCTTTTTGATGTCGACTTCGTAGTGAACGTCGTTCTTGAGCAGTGGCGCGATCCGCGCGAACTCCGAGTACCACTTGCTGGAAGCGTCAGCCGGACCGGAAATGATCAGCGGCGTACGTGCCTCGTCGATGAGGATCGAGTCGACCTCGTCGACGATCGCGAAGTTATGGCCACGCTGCACGAGGTCATCGAGCGAGTGCGTCATGTTGTCGCGCAGGTAGTCGAAGCCGAACTCGTTGTTGGTGCCGTACGTGATGTCCGCGGCATACGCCTCACGACGCTCCGTCGGGGTCATGCCGGACAGGATCACGCTGGTCTCGAGGCCGAGGAACCGGTGCACACGGCCCATCCACTCGGAGTCACGCTTAGCGAGGTAGTCGTTGACGGTCACGACGTGAACGCCGTCGCCGGAGATCGCGTTGAGGTAGGCGGGAAGCACACAGGTCAGGGTCTTGCCCTCACCGGTCTTCATCTCCGCGACGTTGCCGAAGTGCAGGGCCGCACCGCCCATGATCTGCACCTTGTAGTGCTTCTGGTCGATGACGCGCCATGAGGCTTCCCGTGCGACAGCGAACGCCTCCGGCAGCAGGGCATCGAGGGACTCGCCGTCTGCGTAGCGTTCACGGAACTCGTCCGTCTTGGCCCACAACTGATCGTCAGTGAGGTTTTCGTAGTCCGATTCTAGCGAGACCACATGGTCGGCGATGTGCTTGAGCCGCTTGACCATGCGACCTTCACCAACACGGAGCAGCTTCGACAGCGACAGCGACGGCACGTTTGGTTCGTCCTCAATCCTCGGCAGTGGAACTCGGGCAGATGTAACACACACACGAAATCCGGTCGAGCCAGATGGCGCGACCGGATTCCATGGTAGGCGTTCTTTCGCTTAGACGAGTGAACCGACCTCACTCAAGTCGAATAAGTCCGTAGTCAAAGGCGTGACGCCGGTAGACGACGGACGGCTGTCCGGACTCTTTGTCATGGAAGAGGAAGAAGTCGTGTCCCACCAGTTCCATCTCGTAGAGGGCGTCATCGACCGTCATCGGGGTGGCTTCGTGGACCTTGGTGCGCACGACCCGGCCGGGCAGGTGCTCATCGAACGTCTCGTCCTCACCGGAGGTTGCCACTTCGAAATTGATGTCGCGTAGATCGTCTTCAACCAGTGGCGCTGTCGCTTCGGACACCGAGAGCGGCGTTTTGTCGCCGTAGTGCACCTTGCGGCGGTCTTTTGTGCGGCGCAGGCGGCTTTCCAGCTTGGATGTCACCGATTCGAACGCTGAATAGAAGCTGTCGGCGCAGGCTTCCGCACGGACCACAGGCCCTTTGCCGCGCGCAGTAATTTCGACGCGCTGGCAGATCTTGGATTGACGACGATTGGGTTCGTGCTGAAGTTCCACGTCAAATCGGAAGATGGATGAATCGAACCGCTCAAGACGCGCGAGCTTCTGGGATACGTAGACCCGGAAGTGGTCGGGAATTTCGACGTTGCGTCCTTTGACGACGATCTCGGCGGTGGGTTCGACAGTTGATGTTATTTCGCTGGCAGCCGTACCAAAAACGGCTTCGTCGGCGATGGCAACATCCGAAACTTTCGAAGTGGTCGTCACTCGTACCTCCCGATAGCGGCCGCGGCCCGAGGGCGGCGGCGAGAAATGAAACACGGCCGGGGGTCCATTCGAGACGGCAAGGCGCCCCGGCTTCAGGCTCGAAGTCCACCTCCTACCTGTACTTTCGGGTGTATCCGCGACGCTAGTACGTTACGTTCGCGAGTGCCACCATTGCGGTGAACTTTCACATCACACTCCGGCAATGACGAGGACCGCCCCTACCCGCACTCCTGCGTTGCTGAGCACTCGAATCCCTTCTGCCGCAGTGGTTCCCGTGGTCATTACGTCGTCGACGACGATTGCGAAATGGTCTCGGTCTCGACACTGGTTGGCCAGTCTTCGTCCCTGTGTTGTGAGCCGAATGTGTCCGTGGAGGTTGCTGTGGCGGGCTGCGGCGGTGAGGCCCACGGAGTCGCGAGTGCCCCACCTGGTAACGAGGGCACCACAAACACGCTCACGTCCCACTGCGGCTCGCGCCATTGCGGTCACTGGGTCGCCGCCGCGTTGGCGTGCGGCCCGCGCACGGGTGGGTGCGGGTATGAGCACTTTGGGCGCGGCCCCGAGTTCGCCCCATCCGTCGAGAACAGTGAGCGCCGTGACCACAGCGTCGCCAAGTGGTGCGGCGAGGTCGCGGCGCCCGTGTTCTTTGGCTGCGATGACGGCGCGCCGCCTGGGACCGGAGTAGGGGCCTAACGCCCATACGGGCACTCCCGGGTCGATACGCGGCCTGAGCCGGACAGGAACATCGGTGAGTTCACCGGCACATGCCTGGCACCATGGCACCCCACTGCGCCCGCATCCACCGCAATGGATCGGCAAAATCAGGTCGGCAAGTGCCCGCATAGGGAGAACCTAACCGCACCCACCGACACAAAACCGTGAGCGAGGATCCGTCCGTGATCCCCTATCAGTCTGGTGGGACCGGAACCATCAGCCCGGCAGGACCGGAATTGCGCGCATACCCGTCAGGCCGGGGACCTCACGCCAATACCGATCGCCTGCCGGATCCATGTTGTTGAGTTGGAACACCGCACGCGAATCAGCAACAAACTCGGTTGTCGGTGTCGCATCAACAGCAACCACAGGGGTCGTCAAATTGCGGCTCGGCAAAGCATCCATACGGGAACCATCCACCGCCACCTGCACCACCGGAATATCCGAAGCGGCACGCGCAACAACCACTGTCTCGCCGTCACTCCAATCCAGTGCCAGCGCCGGACTTCCCAATCCCGCAGCAATAGCGCGCGGATTCGTCAACGCATAGCCGCCGCCCGGAGTCTGCGTCACCACAGCCAAATACACGCGGCCATCAACAATCAGGGCGGCACGAACACCATCGCGAGAAAGCCTCAGCTCTGTGATTTCCGAACCGAGAGCAGTAATAGCCGACGCATCCACATCAACAACAGACAGTCGGCTAGTACCTGGCTCACGCAGCACCCGCACAACCTTGTCTCCGTTGACGGCCGCCCAAATCACCGAACCATCCGAATTCCAGGTCGGACGGGTAATCGCGCCGCTTTCCAACGCAGGCGCCGCGTCACCTTCCTCATAACCACCAACCATCAAGACACTGGAAGGTTCCGGGAATGGACGCTGCGAGTCAGCGACAGCCGCAACCAGCTGCCCGTTCTGCGACAACGACGCCGCACTCAATGTCCCCGAATTCCCGAAGAACCCGGGCGTCGGCACCACACCGTTCTCAGTGACCGCGACCAGCACCCCATCTTGCAACGCGTGCAGCCCGACGGCGGCACCGGCCGTGGCAAGCGGATTCATGGCTGCGACGTCCGCGGTGGTCCATCCGTCTTCGAACCGCTCATCAAGCGGATGCCCATCAATGAGGAGCACGTAGGGGCCGGCGATCTCGGCGCCAGCCAACGTCCACACTATTTGCGCCGCCAACAGCGACCGCGCTTGCGCATCAAGCGAACCCAAACCCTGCAAGTCCACTCGAACCCCGCCGAGACCCACGCCAACACCGGCGGTGCGCCCATCAGCTTTCGTGATCGGCCCGCGCAGCGAGGCGCCTTCCAGTTCGTTCTGAACGGCAGAATCAAGCGGTGCGTGCGGTCCCTCAATCAACAGACCAATCAGCTGCGACGCCATTTGATCGGGGTCGGCGAACACCCACCGCGGATCCGGCACAACGGTGGTCCCGGTGGGGTCAACAAAGTAGATCGACTTGCGCTGATATGTGTTGAGGAATTGGGTGCGGTCCATGATCACGCCCTGCGGCATGTCATTGATCCGCCATTCTCCGTCTATCCGCTCCAACCCAATCCGCGACTCAAAAACACCGTCCTCAGCCTCGTACTGGCCGCCGTCTTGGAGTTGCCCCACCTTGTTCGCGCGGATCGCGTAGGTTGCGCGGCTTGCGGACCGGGACTCAACAAACACATCCACCTTGTCGACGACGATGGCGCTGGCCGCGTCGTCCCATCGCTGCGACATTCCCGGCGTGAGGAACTGACGAGCCGCTACGTGCCGGTCAGCGGGGTTGGTACTGGCTTTGACGAAATCTCGCAGCAGCAGATCAGGTTCGCGTCCCGGAGTGGGTTCGGGGATCTTCATCTCGGGTGACTCGCGTGAGATGGTGCCGATTGCTTGCGGCGGCGACGTCGACGGGACGCTGGCGCAGCCCGCAGCCACCACGCTGACAGCGGCGAGTAGCACCACGATCACCCGAATCCGGCGAAGTCGGTTCGTAGCGCCCATACCGGCCCTCATTTGTCGCTCTCCCCTGCAGACTGCCCTGAGCCCGGTTCGGGATCCGCATCGGACTCGCTGTCACTCTCTGCTGAATCGACCCCGTCGGCATCCGCGTCGTCGGCATCCAATTCGTCAGCGCCCAATTCGTCAGCATCCGCTTCAGCCGCGTCGAGTTCAGCGGCAACTAGTTCGTCGGCGCTCATTTCTTCAGCGTCTAAATCTTCGGCGTCCAGTTCTTGAGCGGCCATCTCTCCCGCATCCATTTCTGCAGCCTCACGATTGGCGCGTTCTACCGCGTCCTCCACCGCATCGTCGACGGGCCGGGCAGAATCCTGCGGGTCGACCACCACGTTTCCCGCCGCCACGTCCAGGGCAGCGGGGTTCTCTGCCGAAGTGTCCCCTGCGCCGGTACTCGCAGTATCGGTGTCGCCTGGGTCTGGTGTCTGCGGCGTCACCCGTTCCACTGACGATGCTACGGGCTGTCCCGGGATGTGGCGAGCAGTGATTGGCTTCAAGGGCAGCGGGCTAGAAACAACTTTGCGGCCGCGTCCACGCGGGAGGGTGAGTCGGAAGCACGCGCCGTGACCGATTTCGCCCCAGGCTTCGAGTTTTCCGTCGTGCAGATTGGCGTCTTCAACGCTGATAGCCAGACCAAGCCCGGTGCCACCGGAACGACGCACCCGCGACGGATCGGACCGCCAGAACCGGTTGAAGACGAGTTTTTCTTCTCCGGGTCGCAGTCCGACGCCTTGGTCGCGGACGATGAAGGCGATGGCGTTCTCGTCGGCGCGCAGTCGCAGCAGGATCGGTTTTCCTTCGCCGTGATCGATCGCGTTGGCAAGCAGGTTGCGCAGAATGCGTTCGACGCGGCGCGGGTCTACCTCGGCGTCGATGGGCTCATCGGGGAGGTCGACGATCAGTTCGGTGGCGGTCTCGCGGGCGAGGTGGCGCACCGTCGAAATGGCGGCGCGCGCGCACATGCGCACATCGAGTTGTTCGGCAGCAAGTTCGGCGACACCAGCGTCGTGGCGACTGATCTCCAGCAGATCGTTGAGCAATCCCTCGAAGCGATCGAGTTCGGCGACAAGCAGTTCCGATGATCGTCGCAGCACCGGATCAAGTTCGTCGCTGCCGTCGTGAATGAGGTCTGCCGCCATACGGACGGTGGTCAGTGGTGTCCGAAGTTCGTGGCTCACGTCGGAGGTGAAGCGTTTTTGCAGATTTCCGAACTCTTCGAGCTGGGTGATTTGTTTAGACAGGCTTTCAGCCATCTCGTTGAACGACATTGCTAGGCGCGCCATGTCGTCTTCACCGCGCACCGGCATACGTTCTTTGAGTCGACCGTCCGCGAACCGCACTGCGATACGTGAGGCGGACCGCAACGGAAGCACCACCTGGCGGGCAACGAGGAGTGAGATAGCAGCGAGCAGCACAGCCAGGACGCCGCCGCCGACCAGCAGCGTGCCGCGCATGAGCGAGAGGCTGCGGTCTTCGCTTTCCAGCGAGAAAATCAGGTACAGCTCCAGCGCCGAAATCTGCGACAGCGTCGGGGTTCCGACGATCAACGCCGGCCCGGTGTAACCGGAGGGATCGCTGACCGTCGCGTACTGATAGCTGATCTGCCCAGCTTGAACGAAGTCACGCAGCGACTGCGGAATCTGATCTGCCGCACCCACCGATGTGGGTGCACGCGGACCGTCACCAGAGACAATCAGCACCGGATCAAATGTGCCCGCTGAACCAATCGACTCGCCGTCGTCAGGATCGCGACTGGTGAGCGCAGACCGCGCACCCTCCAACTGCAAGCTCAGCGAACTGGAGCTGCCGGAGCCCGCGAGCTGGCTTTCCACCGTCAAGCGGGATCGCTCCAACTCTTCGATGGCGCCACTAATCTTGGTTTCGAGCATCCGCTCAGTGATTTGGCTGGTCAACACCACGCCAAGAACGATGATGACGACCAGTGACAGCGACAGTGTCGAGACGACAACTCTCAGCTGGAGAGAGCGACGCCACGTGTGAGCCAACGTCTGCCCAATTGCATGCCCCCAACGCATGATGGGCGTGACACGTCGACTAACGCGGCGTCGCCACCGAGAAACACCTGTCACGGCGGACCGGCCTTGTAGCCGACCCCCCTGACGGTGAGTACCACTTCTGGGTTCTCAGGATCCGTTTCTACCTTGGCGCGCAGTCGCTGTACGTGAACGTTGACCAGTCGTGTGTCCGCAGCGTGCCGGTAACCCCACACCTGTTCGAGGAGAACCTCGCGGGTGAATACCTGGCGTGGCTTACGTGCGAGCGCCACCAGAAGATCAAATTCCAGGGGCGTCAACGAAATCAGTTCGTCGCCCCGGCTGACCTTGTGCGCGGGAACGTCAATATCGATGTCCGCGATGCTGAGCAGCTCAGCGGGCTCGTTCTCGGTGCGACGCAGACGCGCCCGAACCCGAGCAACGAGTTCCTTAGGTTTGAACGGTTTGACGATGTAGTCGTCGGCACCGGACTCCAGACCGAGAACGACGTCGACGGTATCCGTCTTGGCTGTGAGCATCACGATCGGAACCCCGGAATCGGCGCGCAGCACACGGCATACGTCGATTCCGTTCATACCGGGCAACATCAAGTCGAGTAGCACCAGATCGGGGCGTACTTCCCTGACCGCACTGAGTGCCTGCGTGCCGTCGCCAACTACGAATGGTTCAAAACCTTCGCCTCGAAGCACGATCGTGAGCATCTCGGCAAGAGCCGTGTCGTCGTCGACCACCAGAATCCTTGGCTTCATGCCCCTATCGTTACACCTTCCGCGCCGCTATAAGTGCGATCACGGTTCCGGCGTGGCGCACAGTTTTTCTTTCCACCCTATTTTTGTCCCGTCGCAGACTCATCTGTAGCGGCGATTTACTGTCGTAGAGACACGATTTCGTGGGCGATGACGCTGGGATCTGAGTCGGCGCCCAGAACCGTCCACGGCGATTTCCACTGGCGTGCCGCGAGTTCTGTGTAGACGGCGGCCGTGCGGGTTTGTAGATCGCTGTCGCGCTCATAGGCGTCGAGGACGCGTCCCTCGTTTGCTTCTCGGTTTCGTGCCCGAGATTCGGCGAGCGTGACGGGAACTTCCAAATACCATTGCATGTCGGGGACAGGCAGGGCGAACCGGCCGTATTCGAGGTCGTCGATCCACTTCACGAACTCCCCCGCCGCGTCCTGATGCAGTCGGGCTGCGCCGTAGGCGGCGTTGGAGGCGACATAGCGATCGAGGATCACCACATCGTTGGTATCGAGTAGCTCTCGTAGTTCCTCAGCAGCTCCGCCGCGATCGAAAGCGAACATCACCGCCATGGCATGCACAGATTCGGCGAGATCACCGTGCGCACCAGAGAGCGCTTCCGAAGCGATGTCTGCATGCAGTGAACGCCCGTACCGAGGGAAGTCGAGCGTGGCGGTGCGCACACCGGCCGCGTCAAGATGGGTAAGCACCTTAGCGACCAGTGTGCGCTTGCCTGCTCCATCGAGCCCTTCAAGGGCGACGAGGATGCCTCTGCTCATTTAGTAGCGGTAGTGCTCAGGCTTGTACGGGCCCTCGACGTCAACACCGATGTACTCAGCCTGCTCCTTGGTGAGCTTGGTGAGCGTGCCACCGAGCGCCTCGACGTGGATCTTGGCGACCTTCTCGTCGAGATGCTTGGGCAGGCGGTAGACCTCGTTGTCGTACTCGTCCGGCTTGGTCCACAGCTCGATCTGCGCGATGACCTGGTTGGAGAAGCTGTTGCTCATCACGAACGACGGGTGGCCCGTCGCGTTACCGAGGTTGAGCAGACGACCTTCGGACAGGACGATGATCGAGTGCCCGTCGGGGAAAGTGAACTCGTCGACCTGCGGCTTGATGTTGACGCGAGTGACGCCGTCGCCGCGTTCGAGGCCAGCCATGTCGATTTCGTTGTCGAAGTGGCCGATGTTGCCCAGGATCGCCTGGTGCTTCATCTGCTTCATGTGCTCGAACGTGATGATGTCTTTGTTGCCGGTTGAGGTGATGACGATGTCGGCCCAGCCGATGGCCTGCTCGACCGTCTTGACCTCGAAGCCGTCCATCAGCGCCTGCAGGGCGTTGATGGGGTCGACCTCGGTGACAGCAACGCGTGCGCCCTGGCCGCGCAGCGCTTCCGCACAGCCCTTGCCGACGTCGCCGTAACCACACACGAGCGCAGCCTTGCCGCCGATGAGGACGTCGGTGCCGCGGTTGATGCCGTCGAGCAGCGAGTGGCGGGTGCCGTACTTGTTGTCGAACTTGCTCTTGGTGACGGAGTCGTTGACGTTGATCGCGGGGAACGTCAGCTCACCGGCAGCGGCAACCTGGTAGAGGCGCAGAACTCCGGTGGTGGTTTCTTCGGTGACACCGCGTACCGATTCGGCGATGGTGCTCCACTTGGTGGCGTCCGCTTCGAGTGAGCGGCGCAGCAGGGAAAGGAAGACCTTGTACTCGTCGGAGTCCTGATCCTCATCGGTGGGCGGAACCACTCCGGCCTTCTCGTACTGTGCGCCCTTGAGCACCAGCATGGTGGCGTCGCCGCCGTCATCGAGGATCATGTTGGCGGGCTGGCCTGGCCAGGTGAGCATCTGCTCAGCGGCCCACCAGTACTCCTCCAGGGTCTCGCCCTTCCACGCGAACACGGGGGTGCCGGTGGGCTCTTCGACGGTTCCGTAGGGGCCCACGACGACGGCGGCGGCCGCGTGGTCCTGGGTGGAGAAGATGTTGCAGGACGCCCAGCGAACCTCGGCACCAAGCGCGACCAGAGTCTCGATCAGCACGGCAGTCTGCACCGTCATGTGCAGCGACCCGGAGATGCGAGCGCCCGTGAGTGGGAGCACATCTGCGTATTCACGGCGCAGCGCCATGAGTCCGGGCATCTCGTGCTCGGCGAGCCGGATCTCTTTACGACCGAACTCGGCGAGCGAGAGGTCCGCCACCTTGAAGTCGATTCCGTTGCGTGTATCGACCACTGGTGTCGTGGGTACTGAGGTCGTCATCTGCCCTCTCCTGGTTGGCTGCGTTGTCGTCGTTAAGGCTATCGGGTCGAGCCCGGTCGCTGTACGTCGCTGGTCTCTAGCCTGTTGATGCCACGAAGACCTGGACGTGATCGGACTGCGGGGTAATGGTGAGATCGGGGTCTGCGGCGCAGATCCATGCCGCGGATCCTTGCGACAGTTCCAGAGCCTCGGTGCCTGTCGATGCTGTGACCGATCCTGCGGTGCATAGGAGCATCCGTGGGCGTCCGCTTTCGACCACGAATGAGCTGTCGTCGTCAGCGGCGTTGTTGCGGTCCACTTCGAAGCGCACTAGTTCGAATTCTGGTGCGGGAGTGTCATATTCGTATCGTCCGCTGAGCGATATGGGTTCGCGGAGGGGTGTCTCGACGGAATCGAAATCGAGTACGCGGAGCAGTTCGGGGACGTCGACGTGTTTGGGCGTCAATCCGCCGCGCAGCACGTTGTCAGAGTTCGCCATGATCTCGACGCCGACGCCGTGTAGGTACGCATGCAGGTTGCCAGCGTCGAGGTAAAGACCCTGGCCGGGTTCAAGCTTGACGCGGTTCAGCAGCAGCGACGCGAGTACGCCGGTATCACCCGGGTAGGCCTCGCTGAGTTCCAGTGCTGTGCGCGCTTCGTCAACGAACTCGCCGGTCGGCTGTTCGCCGAGGTAGCGCACGCAGCCATCGAGGACGGGCGGCATAAGTGAGGCAACCACCTGCGGTGGCAGCGTGATCCACGTGGTGAATAGTGCCCGCAGTCCATCCGAATCTGGCTGACCAGCAAGCAGCGCGAGATAGGGAGCCAGTTCGGAAACATTCAGTGCTTCAAGAAGTTTCACGGTCAGATCGGGGCGCCGGAAACCGGCGAGCGCCTCGAACTTTGTCAGCGCCACCACCAATTCAGGTTTGTGGCTGTCGTCGCGATAGTTACGCACCGGGGAACCGAGCGGGATCCCCAACGCGTTTTCACGCTCATAACCCTCGACGGCCTGCTGCGCACTGGGGTGCGCTTGTAGCGACAGTGGTTCCTCAGCAGCGAGAAGTTTCAACAGGAACGGCAACCGGTGCCCGAACCGTTCGACTGACGCCGTACCGAGTTCGCGAACCGGGTCCTCTTCCACAATCTCAAGCAACGATCGCGTCGCGCCCTCGGTGGTACGGACACGCGCCGGTGCTGCCGGGTGGGCGCCGAGCCACAACTCCGCTTCAGGGTGCGCGGCGGGAGCAGTAAGCCCCCGCAGCTTGGCTATGGCGGTGCGCGATCCCCACGCGTATGACCGCACCGCACCGTCTAGTTCGTGCACGACTACCGTCCACCCGTCAACTGCAGATATGCGGCCACCATGTCGAGGCGTCCAGTGATCATCGCGATCTGTTCCAATTCTGTCATCGTGCCGGTGTCGTCACGATCGGCAACTACGAGCTCCGCGTCGGCAAGGAGCCCCGTGCGCTGGGCGGTGACTGCCTGTTCGGAGACCGGGGTCACCACGAATGTACGCACCGGTGCGTCCGCTGCGGGGCCATCAAATTCGGGATCGTGAAAGAGCGAATCAGTAGGTAGCGAATCGGTAGGTTCTGCGCGATACGCGAGAGCTGCCGCAGCGGGAACAACGGTTGATAGGGGCGCGGACGACGCGACGATGCCGCCGAACAGCACGGCTTCAGCGCCGTGACGGGCAAGTTCGACGGTGGCGTCCGAAGCGCCTGTGAAGACGGCACGACGCCCCACGATCCGGCTGGCAAGTGATTTTGCGGGATTGTGGAACACCTCGTTGGTGGGACGATCCTGCATCGCTTCTGCGTCCGCGGCGTCCGCGATCTGATCCAGCGAGGGAATGGACGCATCCCACCGCGACGAATCGATCGCCGCCAGCACTGCAAGGTAGACGGCGACGAAGCGGAGCAGGGTGTGCCGCGGGAGGGCATAGACGCGCGGCTCTAACCGGGCGGCGGCACCGGCCGCGGCGTCACGGAGCGGCCCCTCGTCGGGTGCAGCCAGCACCACTTCGGCGCCACGCCGCAACGCACCGTGCACTGATTGCGCGAGACGCGGATCGCCCGCGTCGTCGCCCGCAACGACAACAACGTCCAGTGGGCCTACCCAGGACGGGGTGCTGCTGACCTGCACGATGGGGAACGGCACTCGCTGCGCCAGGACGGCACTGATGACGGCCGCGCCGCGCCGCGCAAGACCTTCGCCAGTGACCAACACGACGCTGCGCGGGCGCAGACCAACGAGCCGGTCGAGTGCGCCCTCATCGACCGCGGATTGCGTGGCACGAACCTGGGCGCCGCCCGTCGCCGCGGACCTCAGTAAACCGTCTCGGTCAGCAGAGATGAGGGCATCGCTGTCATCGAGATCGAACATTGGTGTTGGTGTACTCACGGGCGATACCCCCTTTCTCTGCTGGTTCGCTAGCGGACGCTTGAGCAACTAGCTCCAACTATGTCAGTCAGGAGCGGACGATGCCCAGGATCTCGGTGACGAGTGCGTCGACATCGCTACTGGTCGCTGCCTCAACATTGAGTCGCAGTAGCGGCTCGGTGTTGGAGGGACGCAGGTTGAACCATGCCCCATTTGACAGTTCGACGGTGACGCCATCGAGGGTGTCCACCGAGGCGGTGCTATCAGCGAACGCAGCGACAACCTCGTCGGTTTTTGCGGCAGCGTCGTCGACAGTCGAGTTGATTTCCCCCGACGCTGCGAACCGGTTGTACTGCTCCATCAGTTCAGAGAGCGGACGGTCCTGCGAGCCGAGCACCGCCAGGACGTGCAGCGCCGCGAGCATGCCGGAATCGGCACCCCAGAAATCACGGAAGTAGTAGTGCGCGGAGTGCTCGCCGCCGAAGACAGCGCCGGTCTCTGCCATCTTCTGCTTGATGAACGAATGGCCCACCCGGGTACGCACGGGTTCGCCGCCAAGCTCACTGACGATCTCGGGCACAGCACGTGAGGTGATCAGGTTGTAGATGATGGGTGCGCCCGGGTTCTTTGCCAGTTCCTGTGCTGCGACCAGCGCGGTGATCGCGGACGGCGATACCGGCTCTCCACGCTCATCGACGACGAAGCACCGGTCGGCGTCACCGTCAAAAGCGAGACCGATATCCGCGCCGCTGCTGCGTACCGCCGCCTGCAGGTCCACCAGGTTATCGGGGTCGAGCGGGTTGGCCTCGTGGTTAGGGAAGGTGCCATCAAGTTCGAAGTAGAGCGGAAGAATCTCCACCGGCAAGGAGCCCAAGACGGCAGGGACAGTGTGGCCACCCATGCCGTTGCCCGCATCGATGGCGATCTTCAGGCGACGGATCTCGTCGAGATTGACCAGACCCCGCAAAAACTCGGCGTACTCGGCTAAGACATCACGCTGCGAAATCGAGCCGGTGGCCCCGTCATAGGTGGGGACGCCATCAATGACTTCCTGCGCGATCGTCGCCAAACCGGTGGCCTGCCCGATCGGCTTAGCCTGCGCGCGGCACAGCTTGATGCCGTTGTACTGGGCGGGGTTATGGCTCGCGGTAAACATCGCACCGGGGCAATCCAGCAACCCCGAAGCAAAGTACAGCTGGTCCGTCGACGCGAGACCAATAAGCTGCACATCCAGCCCCTGCGCGGTCACACCCGCAGCAAAAGCATCAACCAGTTCCGGTGAAGAATCACGCATATCGTGGCCAACCACCACGGTGGTTGCACCCTCACCGCGCACGAGCCGCGCGAATGCGCCACCAACCTCACCGACAAACTCGGCGTCAACCTGCTCGCCGACAACTCCACGAACGTCATACGCCTTGATGACAGCGTTGACAGACTCTGCCGATCGCACTGGCTTATTTCTCCTCTATGGGCGACGGTGACGACACCGCGACTGGGTACCGCTGGGCTTGCCAACGCACAACCCTAGTGGGCACGGAGTTAATTCGGGACTTGTCGATGCTTCTCACATGAGTGGTCTGAGCCACTCAGTAGCTACATACAGGGTTTCTACGCCGACGGATCCGGCAAAACACGCAGATGACCGCGCCGACCGGTATGTGCTGCGGCAGCAGCCGAAGACTCAGGTTCCTGCTCACTATCAGCGGCACCCTCAGAGCGGGTGCGCTCCCCCAAACCTGCTTCGCGGACCGCCTCAGCCAACGCAGTCAAGTCATCTTCATCAGGAGTGGCCGAAGAAAAACCACCCTCATGACGGACCATCTCCCACCCCTTAGGCGCGGTAATCCGAGACGCGTGGTTTTCACACAGGTCCCACGAATGCGGCTCGTCGACAGTCGCCAACGGACCCACAACAGCCGTGGAATCCGAGTAGACATACGTCAGCGTCGCGACAGCGGGATTCTTACACCCGGGACGGCAGCATCGACGCAGAGATCTCACAGGTCACACCCTATCCCCACCACACGCTTCTTACCTAGTCAGACACACCAATTTTTCGGCACCGCCGAAGCACACCTCAATGTCGGCACGGAACACGGCCCATCAGACGACGCTTGGTGGAAGAGGGTGTCGTAGGGTCACGCTCATGCCGCGAGGAGCACGTCGACGCCCAGTCACTAGTCGTTCAGTGGAACGCCGGGGACGCGGAATCCGCGGGTTGGTATTTCCACCGGATGTTCCAGCCCACCGATCCCGGGCCGAAAAGTTTGACCAACTGGTGCTGGAAGCGTTCTCCCCCATCGACGAGCGGTGGCGGGAGCGACTGGTCAAACTCGACATCGCCGTCGATGACGTGCCCAAAGTTCGAGCACTCAGCCCCGAGTCGGTGACCTGGCCAGCGGAGGTTGTTGCCGACGGCCCAGTGCCGCTGTCGCGGCTAGTGCCTGCGGGCGTTGACCGGTACGGCGCAGCCACACGGGCCCGCATCGTGCTGTTTCGCCGTCCGCTAGAGCAGCGGGCCGAGAACCCCGACGACCTAGCTGACCTGATACATGAAGTACTGGTCCAGCAGGTCGGCACCTATCTAGGTGTCGAACCGGACGTCATCGACCCGCCGCCCTCAGCGGACTAAATCTAGAAGAACTGCCCCCCGAACGAGAACTAGCACAGAGAACACACCTGCCCGCGAACTGCTGACGCGGGAGTGAACTCGCATCCCCCTTGGGTCCAGGATGAACGGATACTGATCCAGCTCATCCGCATTGGAGAACGTTTAGACAATCCCCCTCTTAAGGCGACGGCGCTCACGCTCGGAGAGCCCGCCCCAGATTCCGAAACGCTCATCGTTGTTGAGCGCGTATTCCAGGCATTCATCACGCACCTCGCAGCCGAGGCAGATGCGCTTTGCTTCCCTGGTTGAGCCGCCCTTTTCTGGGAAGAACGCCTCAGGATCAGTCTGCGCACACAGCGCGCGCTCTTGCCACTGATCTTCAATCTCGTCAAACAGTTGGTCGAAGCCCTGAATCAGGCTCAACACGGGACGCGTGCCCACCCCTTCATCAGGCACCCCCATTTCAGACTCTTCTGCTACATGCGCACTGATGTTGTCCATGGCGCCTGCCTCAGAATCGGCCTGCGGTTCGCCGCTGGCTACTGGCCAGCGAGTTACCAACTCGATGTGCTGTTCGCTCATCGATCCGCCTCCTCACCCTGTAATCGCGCAGAACCCTGTACTTGACGCTGTACTCGCACAGATCCCCACTCCATTGCTGTGCCTTTCGTGAACCTCAGCCAACTTCGAACAAACGTTTGACTGCGGTGTAGCGATCCACACTCTCGTGTAGTTGCTACTGAATGACATACTTGTGATTAGACAGTGGCGCGCGTGTCGTGGTCAAGCGAACGGGAAAATCTCTACTACTATTTTGCGGCCAAATTCGGATCAAAGCACCGAAAAGCCTCCTACCACCGGTTTCGCACCGCGGTTCACTGGGGCCACCTACAGCGCCTAGGCTCGACGCCGTGAAGGTGACTGTATTGGTAGGCGGCGTCGGTGGTGCGCGTTTTCTGCAAGGTGTACGCGAACTTCTGACACCAGAGCGCGTTAGCCCTGATCAGAGCGCCAACAAGCTACCGTCCAGCGAATCCACGGTGACTGCAATCGTCAACGTGGGTGACGACGTCTGGATGCATGGGTTGCGCATTTGCCCGGACCTCGACACGTGCATGTATACCCTCGGCGGCGGGATTGATACCGACCGTGGTTGGGGTCACGCGAACGAGACGTGGAGCGCGAAAGAGGAGCTTGCGGCTTATGGCGCCAAACCTGACTGGTTTGGGCTTGGAGACCGCGATATCGCCACTCATCTCATTCGTAGCCAAATGTTGCGGGCGGGATACCCGCTGTCGGCAGTCACCGAGGCGCTGTGCAACCGCTGGCAGCCTGGCGTGAGCCTGCTCCCGGTCTCCGATGACCGTTCGGAAACGCATGTCGTGATTACCGAACCGGACACGGACGAACCGAAAGCCATTCACTTTCAGGAGTGGTGGGTGCGCTATCGCGCCGACGTTCCGACGCACAGCTTCGCGTATGTCGGCGCCGATCAAGCAACGCCCGCACCCGGCGTAGTGGAGGCGATCGATGAGGCTGACATTGTGCTCATCGCTCCGTCCAATCCGGTAGTGAGTGTCGGCGCGATCCTCGCTGTGCCCGGAATCCGCGGCGCACTGCGTACGACGTCGGCAAAAGTTATTGGCCTGTCCCCCGTTATCGGCGGAAAGCCGCTGCGCGGCATGGCCGATCACTGCCTGGATGTCATCGGTGTTGAGACAACTGCGGAAGCGATCGGCAACCTCTATGGCGCCCGCAGCGGCACCGGCATCCTCGACGGGTGGCTCATTCATGACACCGATAGCGCCGAAGTTCCGGGCGTTGAGGTGCGGGCTGTACCCCTGCTGATGACCGATCCCGCTGCGACCGCACAGATGGTGCGCGCTGCTTTTGATGTCGCGGGTCTGACGCCATGACCGATCACGGTGCGGGCCGCGCCAATGATCACGGTGCGGGCCGCGCCAATGATCACGG
>JAAYXN010000507.1 GCA_012515885.1 Rhodococcus sp. (in: high G+C Gram-positive bacteria) | reverse complement strand
GACGTGCCTTTTCCTTTGCGTGACGGACTCGGTCCGTCCCGGATTCGGATGCCGGACGACGGCTCCTGGGCCACGATTGTCGACTATCTCGTTGCGCGTTTCCCAGGCGATGAGCGGCGTCTCCACGAAAAGCTCAATGCTGGCGACATCGTCGACGAGTACGGCAACCACATTGACCGGACCACCGCATTTATCCCGCGGCGTTCAATATTTCTCTACCGCGATCCACCTGTTGAGCAGCGCATTCCGTTCGAAATCGACATCCTTCATGTTGATGACGATCTCGTTGTCGTCGACAAGCCGCATTTTCTGGCCACGATGCCGCGCGGTGGTTTCATTGCGGAATCGGTGCTGGTTCGTCTTCGCCGCGAACACGGGTTCACCGAGGTCAGTCCGGCGCACCGTCTTGATCGTCTCACCGCGGGTGTCCTGGTTTTTACAGCCAGGCGTGAGGCGCGGCGCCCCTATCAGGAACTTTTCGCGCACCGACAGGTGCAGAAAACGTATGAGGCGATTGCCCGTCACGACCCGAACCTGCACCTACCCATCACGGTTCGCAGCCACATCGAAAAAACACCCGGCACACTCCAAGCCGCCGAAGTAGACCGTGAACCCAACAGCGAGAGCGTCATTGATCGCGTCGACGTCCGCGGCCAGTATGCGCGGTATCGCCTGGCTCCGCGGACCGGCAAAACCCACCAACTGCGTGTACACATGAACTCGCTGGGTATCGCGATCCACGGAGATCCGCTGTATCCGCAGATCATTGATGTTCCCGTTGATGACTACTCGTCTCCACTACAACTGTTAGCGCGCTCGCTGACGTTTACCGACCCCCTGTCCGGCCAGCCGCGCACATTCACCAGCACCCGGACGCTGCAGTGGCCCGACACTGACCCGCTACCACCTGGAACTGAAAGGTCACCGTGAGCACTCAGAAATTCCACAATCACGTCGTTGTTGGCGTTGACGGGTCCGATGCGTCGATCGGCGCCGCACTCTGGGCGGGTGCGCTGGCCCATCGCCTGGGCAGCGAACTCGTACTGGTTTACGCGATCCCCCAGAACACCGCGCTGTATAGCTCAGCCTCCGCGCTTGCCGAATCCCAGGTCATCGATGCTCTGCGTCAGGACGCCACCGAGATCGTCGAGGCTGGTGAAGCTGCGGTACGCGCAGCCCACCCCGATGTCGCCGTGCATCACCTCATCGGTATGGGCCCGGCGGGCACCCTGCTCGTCGAGGTAGCGGCCAACGCCCGAATGGTCGTCGTCGGATCCACCGGAGCTGGCGCGGTGCGGGCACTGCTTCTCGGTTCCACCGCACTGCACGTCGCCAATAAGGCACCGTGCCCGGTGACCGTGTGGCGCGGTGCGCGCAGTCAGCCCGACAACTCACCCATCGTGGTCGGTGTCGACGGCAGTGCGCTCAGTTCTTCCGCCGTCGATATCAGTTTTGAACTGGCAGCCTTCTTCGATGCCCCGGTAGTTGCGGTACACACCTGGCAGGGATCGCCGGGCCTCGGTCCAGTCGATACCGATCCGCGCGTCAGTTGGGAAGCGGTGTCGCAGGAAGAGCATGCCCTGCTGAGCGAACGGCTATCGGGGACGGCGCAGCAATACCCGGACATCGACGTCCGGAAAGTAGCGGAACAGGGCGGGGCAGCCGAGACACTTCTTCGTGAATCTGAAAACGCTCAACTCATCGTTGTTGGTAGCCACGGCCGGGGCCCGCTACTCGGCGCCGTCATGGGATCGACGAGTCAAAACCTCCTGCACCATGCCCGCTGCCCCGTCACGGTGTGTCGCCAGTAGGCACCACCTCGACCCTCAACCCTCACTAATTCACTGGGATACACGACTTTCGAGCGGCTACGCAGGTTCTGCGGGCTAGCATCAAAAAATGGACCAGAGCAGCTATCGAACTCAGGCTCCAGAAGGACCACTAACGGTGCACGCGATCTTTCTGGTCGTGCGCATCGTTGATGAGAACTCGTCGGCCATCGACACCGTGCGTGATGTCATTTCCGGGCTTGAAGACCTCGTGAAAACGGTCGGGTTCCGCGAGCCACGCATCGGCCTGTCCTGCACTGTCGGGATCGGTGACCGCGTGTGGAACAAGCTCGTGGGGTCACGAAAACCCGCAGAACTACATCCTTTTCGAGAGATCAAGGGAGCCAAGCACACCGCTGTCAGCACGCCCGGGGATCTGCTCTTTCACATCCGCGCTGACCGTGAAGACCTCGGTTTCGAATTCGAACGGCTGCTCCTGCAATCACTCGGCGATGCCGTCGTGGTCGAGGACGAAGTCACTGGCTTTCGCTACTTCGACTCCCGAGACCTCCTAGGTTTCGTCGACGGCACCGCCAACCCCATCGGCCCCGATCTCGCCGACTCCGCCATCGTCGGGAGCGAAGACCCCGATTTCGCTGGCGGCAGCTACCTCGTCGTCCAAAAGTATCTTCACGACCTGGACGCATGGCAGAAGCTCAGGACCAGTGAGCAGGAAGAAATCATTGGGCGCACCAAGTCCGACAACATCGAACTTGACGACGCAGCAGCCCCCGACCAGAAATCACACAAGACCCTCGCCACCATCGAAGACGACGACGGCGAACACGACATCGTCCGCGACAACATGCCATTCGGCCGACCAGGCCGCGGAGAATTTGGAACATATTTCATCGGCTATGGCCGCGCCCTGTGGGTCATCGAGAAGATGCTTGAACGCATGTTCATCGGTGAGCCGGAAGGCAAACACGATCGCATCCTTGACTTCTCGACGCCCAAGACCGGCAGCACCTACTTCGTGCTGACGCAGCCGATGCTTGCCGATCTCGGCGACTAAAGACCTCACGCGGCATCACCTGGCGACACACGCGGACCCGAAAGCCCTCTTGAGTACCGATTCCGCTGTTCTAATGGGAATCAATGACGGCACGCGATCCAGGCCAACCTGCTGACGCCGAGCCCGCCACCGCTCGACGTCGGTGGCGGCGCACTCGGATCATTGTGGGTGTCGTTCTCGTTGTTGTTCTTGCTGTCGAAGCGATCTTGATCTGGCCCGAACTATCGAGCAGCGTCCAAGAACTCGGTTCCCTGTCGTGGCCGTGGGTGGGTGCGGCGATCCTCGCGTCATTGGCGTCGATGTGGAGTTTCGCGAAAGTTCAGAAGACGCTGCTTGGTGTGGGGTCGGTCTACGTCCGGATGCGTGATTCGCTGGCGGTCGCGTTCGCCGCCAACTCGATGAGCGTCACCCTCCCGGGAGGCCCGGTGTTGGCGACTACGTTCACCTACCGACGCACGCGAGTGTGGGGCGCCACCCCGGTGGTC
>JAAYXN010000506.1 GCA_012515885.1 Rhodococcus sp. (in: high G+C Gram-positive bacteria) | reverse complement strand
CGCGGACGGCTCGACCAGTACTCGGCAGTGACCGCGGCACCAGCCCGCTCTACGCGACCGCGCACCGTCACCTGATGCGCGTTAGGAATCCACGCGAAGGTCGCCGACGCATACGGGACCGCGGTCAGTTGTCGCGCCTTATCCGAGTCGTAATTGGTGAAAAACAGCACACCGTCTTCACTGAGTCCCTTACAGAGGACGGTGCGACTCACCGGCAGCCCCTGCGCATCAACCGTTGCGAGGGTCATCGCGTTGGGTTCGACGACACCGGTGTCTATCGCGATACCCATCCACTGCCGCAACAGTGGCAGCCAGCCATCTTCAAGCTGATCGAGGTCAAGACCGGGTTCGCGGACCGGGTCGTCCTGCGCGCCGTATCCCACTCGCATACGCGCAAGGCCACGATCATGCCCGCGTGCCTGCGCGTCAGGTTCGATATCAGATGCCACGTGCACGAAGGCTACTCTTGGCGGGCAACCACCAGAGGTGAGGTAAGACCGGCTAGAGTTCTCTACGGCGTCCCTCCTGCGCGCTCCATTTCCGCTGCGCACCCGAAACGCTGACAACGCACGTGTGGACAGTGCCGCAAACCACCGCGGGCACTCGACCGAGGAGAGTTCACAAGCATGGCATCTCACGCAGTGCCGGAGGATTTCGTCAGCGGACTCGAAGGCGTCGTGGCCTTCACCAGCGAGATCGCCGAACCAGACAAAGACGGCGGCGCCCTGCGATACCGCGGCGTTGACATCGAAGATCTCGTTTCCCACGACGTGACGTTCGGCAACGTGTGGGCGTTGTTGGTGGACGGAAAATTCGGCGACGGCTTGCCTGCCGCAGAGCCGTTCCAGCTGCCCGTGCACACCGGTGACGTGCGTGTCGACGTCCAGGCTGGCCTCGCGATGCTCGCTCCCGTGTGGGGGTTTGAGCCGCTCCTCGACATTGACGACGAGACTGCCCGCGCCGACCTCGCCCGCGCCTCCGTCATGGCGCTGTCATTCGTCGCCCAGTCCGCACGCAGCATCTACATGCCTGCCGTTCCGCAGAAGCGCGTCGACGAAGCCAAGACCGTCACCGAGCGTTTCATGATCCGCTGGAAGGGCGACCCGGACCCAGCCCATGTCGAAGCTATCGACGCGTACTGGGTGTCCGCTGCCGAGCACGGCATGAACGCTTCCACCTTCACGGCCCGCGTCATCGCCTCCACCGGCGCTGACGTCGCCGCAGCCCTGTCCGGCGCGGTCGGAGCAATGTCCGGCCCGCTGCACGGCGGAGCCCCGGCTCGCGTGCTGCCCATGATCGAAGAAACCGAGAAGACCGGCGACGCACGCGCACTGGTCAAGGGCATCCTCGATCGCAAAGAGAAGCTGATGGGCTTCGGTCACCGCGTCTACCGGGCCGAAGATCCCCGCGCCCGCGTCCTGCGCGCAACCGCTAAGCGCCTGGGTGCACCTCGCTACGAAGCTGCCGCCGCACTGGAGCAAGCCGCCCTCGCCGAGCTGCGTGAGCGTCGCCCCGACCGCGCGATCGAAACCAACGTCGAGTTCTGGGCCGCCGTCATCCTCGACTTCGCCGAGGTGCCCGCACACATGATGCCCGCGATGTTCACGTGTGGCCGCACCGCCGGATGGTGTGCCCACATCCTGGAGCAGAAGCGACTCGGCAAGCTTGTCCGTCCGGCTGCCATCTACACCGGCCCCGAACCCCGCAGCGCTTCATCCGTTGAGGGCTGGGACCTGATCAACCACAGCTAAACCCCCGCACTACCCGATCGACACGTTCACTAGATAAAACGAGAAGGAACACTCACGCCGATGACCACACCGATCATCCCCGCCGATCTCCTGCCCGCCGACGGCCGCTTCGGCTGTGGTCCGTCCAAGGTGCGCCCCGAGCAGCTGCAGTCGCTGGTTGACACCGGCGCTTCGGTGTTCGGCACCAGCCACCGGCAGAAGCCGGTTAAGGACGTCGTTGGACGTGTCCGTTCGGGTCTGCGTGAACTGTTCTCGCTGCCTGAGGGTTACGAGGTTGTTCTCGGCAACGGTGGCACCACCGCGTTCTGGGATGCCGCCGCATTCGGTCTGATCCGTGAGCGTTCGCAGCACTTCACCTACGGCGAGTTCTCCTCGAAGTTCGCCTCGGTCGCGAAGGGCAACCCGTTCATTGGTGATCCGATCGTCGTTTCGTCCGATCCCGGCAGCGCACCGGAAATCGTCGCCGACAGCAGCGTCGACCTCATCGGTTGGGCACACAACGAGACCTCGACCGGTGTCGCGGTTCCCGTGTCCCGTCCGGCTGGCTCGGAGAACGCTCTCATCGCCATCGACGCCACCTCCGGCGCCGGCGGCCTGCCTGTCACCATCACCGACTCGGACGTCTACTACTTCGCTCCCCAGAAGTCGTTCGCTGCCGACGGTGGCCTGTGGCTGGCAATCATGAGCCCCAAGGCACTTGAGCGTGTTGCCGAGATCAAGGACTCGGGTCGCTGGACCCCCGAGTTCCTGTCGCTGCCCATCGCCGTCGACAACAGCAGCAAGGACCAGACGTACAACACCCCGGCACTGGCCACCCTGCTGCTGCTCGCCCACCAGCTCGAGTGGATGAACAGCAACGGCGGCCTCGACTGGGCGACCGCTCGCACCAAGGATTCCTCGTCACGTCTGTACGACTGGGCCGAGGCCAGCGAGTTCGCCACCCCATTCGTCACCGACCCGGCTCTGCGTTCGCAGGTTGTGGGCACCATCGACTTCAACGATGACGTTGACGCTGCAGCTGTGGCAAAGATTCTGCGTGCCAACGGCGTTGTCGACACCGAGCCGTACCGCAAGCTGGGCCGCAACCAGCTGCGCATCGGCATGTTCCCGGCAATCGATCCCGACGACGTCACCGCGCTGACCAAGTCCATCGACTGGGTCGTCGGCCAGCTCTGAGAGCGCTAATACCCAGCTCTGAGATAGTTAATGCATAGCGCACTTCCGCCCTGCTCGTATTGAATGCGTGCAGGGCGGAAGTCGTTTCAGCCCCAAGATTGCACCGCTATACGCAAACCAGTCACCGTAGCCCACCGACTAGACCGGATCGCGGCGCGCCCGCGCGTGTCCTCCCCGGTAGCGTGTGGGGTGTCTATTACAGTCAGCAAGGAACGTCGCGAGCCGGCGCGATAGGGAGGTTCAAAAGTGCGAGAGCTTCGAGTGATCGGCCTCGAGCCTGATGGCTCCCACGTGATCTGTGCCGATCCGTCCACCGGCGATAAATTCCGGCTTCCTGCCGATGACAAACTCCGTGCTGCTTCCCGCGGAGATATCGCTCGACTCGGCCAGATTGAGATCGAAATGGACAGTCAGCTCAGGCCCCGTGAAATCCAAGCCCGTATCCGCAGTGGCGCTTCCGTCGAGGAGATCGCTGAGGAAGCCGGTATCCCCATCGCTCGCGTTGAACGCTTCGCGTACCCCGTGCTACTTGAGCGCGCCCGCGCAGCCAGCCTCGCTCAGGGTGGGCACCCCGTGCGCAACGACGGCCCGGCAGTAGAGACGCTGTCCGACATCGTTGCTCAGGCTTTCCGCGAACGCGGCCACAGCCTTGATGACGCCACGTGGGATGCATGGCGCGACGAAGACAACCACTGGGTTGCCCAGTTGCAGTGGCAGGCCGGTCGCACCACCAACTCAGCTCACTGGCGTTACCAGCCAGATGCTCATGGCGGAACCATCGTTGCTCTCGATGATGCCGCGTTTGACCTCATCGATCCTGATTTCGGTCGGCCGCTGCGCGGCTTGTCGACAATCGCTGGGGGCGACCGGGACCAGCTTGAGTTCGACGAGTACCCCGCCCAGGCGTCCTACGCTTCCGCCGATGCGGATGCACCGGTGGAGGCAGAGATCATCGACACAGTCGATGATGAAGAATCACCAGCACCCCAGCACGAACACGAGCTGGAAGCTGGCGACGAGACCGTGGATGCTGTGGCCAACCCCAAAGTGGCGCCGCACCACGCTTCCAACAAGGACAAGCGCGGCAAGCCGTCGCTTCCGTCCTGGGATGATGTTCTTCTTGGCGTTCGCAGCAGCGGCCGCTGAGGCTAGCAACAGTCTGAGTCGGATGGAGAGCTTCCGTGGCAGCGCACTTGTCGACACTCTGGTACGTCGACTCACCGCGTCCAGTGTTGGCGCTGCGTAACTATCCTGATCCGCACACAGAATCTGCAGCGTCGCTCGCCCGCACCCTTTTCGGTGAGGACGTCACACACGTCGGCACCGCGCCTCTGGCCGACGTCGCGGCCGGCAGTGAGGGTGTTCTGCATATTGGAGTTTTCCCTGGCGTGACGGTGGTGTGCCTTCCTCTTCCGGACGGCATGCTGCCGTCACAGCTGCCGCAGCAGTGGCGTCGGCGTGACGGACAGGGACGCACCCTGTTGGTTATGTCTTCTGAGGACGGTGCACGCGGCAGCTTTGCCGAATGGCATGGCAAGGATCTGCATCGCGCGTTCTGCGCCGACGCGGCCCATATTTTTGAAGATCATGGCCTGCCCCAACCATGGGAGCAGCCGTTCTGGGGCGGCGAGTTCCCCATGAAGTATCCGCTCAACGTGCTGCCTGATCCGCAGATGCTGCCGTTTCATCCGCAGCATTTTGCCGAGTCAGCCAACCGGGAGTGGTTGGGGTTCCGCTACACCGCGGTGGGGCCCGAAGATGACATCAATCCCGCCAAGCTTCTGGTGCACACGTTCCGCGCCGGGGCACCGGAGGTCACCGCAGCACCCGCAGACGTTCAAGACCTAGCTACGGTTGGCGGCGGTAAACGGCCACCTCGACGTCGTCCGTCACTGATGCGCTGGTTCGGGTTCCGAAGCAAGCGCGACCGTATCGCCCTGCAGAGCTAGGAAATTCCGGACAGTGCGCCCAGCCAACCCAGTGGGATGCCAGCGCACACACCAAACACGATCCACCGCCATGTGGGTACTGCGCGCCATGCCCACACGACGAGGATGACGCCGACACCTGTCACCAGACTCAAGATGATGGACAGCACCACGTTGGCTCTGGCGAGTTCGGCTGCAAACGCCATTGACCCGATCGCCGCGAACCCCAACGCAAAGACCATCACGAGAATCCCCGACGCCCAAGGGGTTTCGGGACCAAACTGTGAACGGTCCAGCTTGTTCGTCTTCCACAATTCGCTGAAGGACGGCCGCGGCGGCTTCGGCGCGGCCAGGGCAGGCTGGAATTGACCGGGTAGGCCACCATGAAACTGCGGAGGAATCGGAGGCTGCTGCGGTGCTGCGAGGTGAGGCGCTGCGGGCGGCTGGGGTACGTGAGGTGGCGCTGGCGGTTGGGGCATGAACCGAGGCGGCACCGGCTGCGGTGGGGCAGGTATGACGGCCCGCCGCACCGGTTGTGGCGCTGACTGTTGCTGCGGAACTGGCTGGTGTTGCGGTGCCGGGTGTTGCGGTGCCGGGTGTTGCGGTGCCGGGTGTTG
>JAAYXN010000505.1 GCA_012515885.1 Rhodococcus sp. (in: high G+C Gram-positive bacteria) | reverse complement strand
TGAGCTGGCTGAACTGATCGTTGACCATGTGGAGACGACGTCGTAAACGGTGCTTGAGCTGCTGCTGGCCAAACCGACCTCTGCGGGCGTGTAGAGTGGCAGATACGACGCGGGGTGGAGCAGCTCGGTAGCTCGCTGGGCTCATAACCCAGAGGTCGCAGGTTCAAATCCTGTCCCCGCTACTAAGAGAGGCCCGGAATCTGGTTTTCAGATTCCGGGCCTTCGTCGTGTGCGGCGGTGTGGGCCGGTGGGCTGCCCGACAGAAGTGGGCTGCCGACCGCGGTGGCGCCACCCGCCGCAGTGGTCTACCCCGCCGCAGTGGGCGCCCATCCAGCCACCCGCGACACCCCAACCCGCCACCCACCCGCTTCCCAGCACGACTGGGATGATGCAGGGGTGAACGAGAATGCCGCAAACGCACCGCGCCTGCGTATCCCTTTCGCACCGGCATGCGGAGCACTCGTTGCCGTGTGGCTCTCCCTCGGACCGTCACTGCTGCCGCGGCCAGCCCTCCTCCAAGCACTCGCCTGCATCCTCGCCGCCGCCCTCGGATACGCAGTCGGCGCACTGACGGGCTGGGTCCTGCGGGGCATCGGCGTACACCTTGAAGGTCGGACACGGCGCATCGCATGGATCGTCTTCGCCGTCATCGCCGCCGCAGGAACCATCGCGGCCTTCACCTTTCACCTCTCCTGGCAACGCACCATGCGCAACGAAATCGGCGTCGACGGACTGACATTCAGCCACATCCCCATCATCTTCGTCGTCTCCCTGCTCGGAGCCGCAGCAGTACTCGCCATCGCCCGCCTACTGCGCGCAGCAGGACGATTCACCGGACGCCAAGTGGCCCGCGTCCTCCCCGGGCCCGTCGCCGTCGTGCTGGGCGCCGTCCTCGTCGGCATGGCAACCTGGTGGGTCGTCGACACCATGGTCACCTCCCGCATCCTGAACCGGATGGACACCACCTTCATCGCCATCAACGACGAATTCCGCGCCGACCTCGCGCCGCCCACCAGCCCACACGTCTCCGGCGGCCCCGACTCGTCAGTGGCGTGGGATGACCTCGGACGCTACGGCCGACTCTTCGTTATCAACGCCCCCACACCCGAATCGATCTCGCAGTTCACCGGCCAACCCGCACTAGAACCGGTACGCGCCTATGCCGGGATCGGGCCCGACGGGGAAAGCGATCTCGCGCAGCAAGCCGACATCGCCGTCCGCGAACTGGAATTGATGGGCGGCTTCGACCGTGCCGTCCTCAACGTGGTGACCAGCACCGGCCGCGGCTGGGTCAACGACAACCAGGTCCGCGCCCTCGAATACATGTGGAACGGCGACACCGCGACTGTCAGCATTCAATACTCGTACCTGCCCAGTTGGGTGTCGTTCCTCGTCGACGGCGAACGCGCCCAAACCGCCGGCCGATTGCTGTTTGACGCCGTGTACGAGCACTGGCGTGAACTCCCCGAAGACGCCCGTCCGCTGCTGGTTGTGAGTGGGGAAAGCCTCGGCACTTTCGGTGCTGAAGCCGCGTTCGGCGGTGTCCATGATCTTTCCGAGCGCACCGACGGCGCCCTGTTTGTGGGCCCGACAGGCGACAACACGTTGTGGTCGCAGTTCACCGCCGAACGCGACCCGGGAAGCCCCGAAGTGCTGCCCATCCTGCAAGACGGTAAGACGGTGCGCTTTAGCCACGGCACCGATTGGGATCGCCCAGACCCACATTGGTCGCAGCCGCGTGTCGGCTACATCCAGCATTCTGACGATCCAGTTACCTGGTGGACGTGGTCACTGTTTACCCACAAGCCTGACTGGTTGAAAGAACCACGCGGAGAAGCTGTCTCGCCGCACATGAGGTGGATTCCGTTTATCACCGGCCTGCAGGTGGGACTCGATCAGTTTGTTGGACAGGATGTCCCCGCGGGGTATGGCCATGAATTCGGCACCGCCCCAATTTATGGCTGGGCGCGCATCCTGCCCCCACCGGGTTGGTCGGATGCCGACGCGGACCGTCTCGCTGACGCCGTCAGCTCAGCACCCCTCCACGACGACGAATAGGGCGGGCTCTCCGTGTCGCCATCCGGCAAGACGACACGGAGACCCATGTCCTCAGAGAACGAGGCAGGTGCTGCTTCCCAGGTTGATACCGCGGGTGACGGTGATGTTGTGCGTGCTCGTACCGACACCGGCCTGGTTGGCGTTGAGACGGAAACTGCCTTCACGTGGGGGAACCCACTCCACGACGTAGGCGCCGGGTGCGGGGGTATCGATGACACCGATCAGTTCCCATTCCCCTCCGGGAACGTTCTCTGCCATCGCAAGGTTGGTGGGGGTGTCGCCGTCGACGGTTACGGTGACGGCGTATGAGCAACCAACGCCGTAGCGGTCGTTGTTAGCACCGGCGCCGGGCTGGATCGTGACTGCGGTCGGGACTGCGGAAGCGAACGGGGCTGCCATGAGCATCGAACCCGCAACCATGCTTGCGCCTGCCGCCACGGCCGCCGCTCGCCGAATGCTTGAACGTCGAACTACACTGCGTGACATAGATATTCCTTTCGTTCACCCATTAGGACGAGCCGAGAATAGAACAGCAAAAGTTCACATGATGCAGATCCAGCAAATCGTGAGCGACCACACAGTGCGCGACAGAAGAGCGCTCTCATTTCCCACAACAGCATCGATGCCTTTTCACCGCCGCCGCCCGCGTTCTGGCAGGGTTGACGCATGAGCACCGTCGACGCGATCGTCATCGGCTCCGGTCCCAATGGGCTGGTGGCCGCGGCAACGCTGGCCGACGCAGGTTGGGATGTGCTGGTCCTCGAAGCCCAGGACACACCCGGCGGGGCCGTCCGCAGCACCGAACTGTTTCCCGGATACCAGTGCGACCTCTACAGCGCGTTCTATCCGCTCGCGATTGCTTCACCAGCAATAACTGAGCTACACCTGGAAGATTTCGGTCTCAAGTGGGCGCGCTCCACCTACGCCGTCGGACACCCGCAAGGCCCTGACGATGACGACGCCCCCGTCATCTCCCCGGATCCGACTGACACTGCCGCCGATCTGGACCGGCGCGCACCTGGTGACGGGCAGCGGTGGCTCGAACTGGTCCGCGAATGGGACACGCTGAAAGCTCCGCTACTGCGTGCACTGCTGTCGCCGGTGTCGTCAGTGCGCGGGCCACTGGGTCTGCTTCGCACCCTTGGGACAGCTCGCGGTCTCCGCTTCGCCCGCTTCCTGTCCCTTCCCGCCAACCGGATGGCGCAGGAACTGTTCCGCGGCGAGGCAGCTCGGCTCCTACTTCTGGGAAACGCGACACACGCCGACGTGCCCCTCGATGCCCCTGGTAGCGGAGTGATGGGCTACCTCCTCACGATGCTTGCGCAAGACGGCGGCTACCCGGCTCCGGTGGGCGGATCTGGCCAGCTCACTGCCGCACTGATTCACCGGATGGAATCGGCAGGGGCCGAGCTGGAATGCAGCCAACCCGTCGTCGGTATCGACATTCGTTCGGGACGGGCGCGCGGCGTGCGGACCGCTAGCGGGCGCTACATCGCAGCACGCAAAGCCGTTATTGCCGACACGTCAGCTCTCTCGCTGTATCGAGACTTACTCGCTGCGCACTCACTTCCCACACACCTGCGCGATGATCTTGACCGCTTTGAGTGGGACACTCCGACCGTCAAGGTCAATTACGCACTGTCACAGAAAGTTCCGTGGAAATCTACTCGACTTCGAGACGCGGGTACTGTCCATCTCGGCGCCGACCGCCACGGCCTTATTCGTATGAATGCCGACCTGTCGACAGGCGTAATTCCGAGCAGTCCATTTCTTTTATGCGGCCAGATGACGACGACCGATCCAACACGATCTCCAGAGGGCACCGAAAATTTTTGGGCCTACAGCCATCTGCCCCGAGGAGTCACTGACGATGATTCAGCGAACTATCTTGCCGACCGAATGGACGCTGTTCTTGGGAGCCACGCACCTGGATTTTCTCGGGCCAT
>JAAYXN010000504.1 GCA_012515885.1 Rhodococcus sp. (in: high G+C Gram-positive bacteria) | reverse complement strand
GTCACCAGGCAGCGGCGAGGTGAGCAGCGACGGATCGATCGGGGCAGGCTCGATCGGGTTGGGTGACGGCAGGATCCGAATGTTCGGGAAGAACGCCGGGAGTTCGAGGCTGCCGTTGGCGTCGTTAGTGCGCAGAACCAGACCATTGCCGACGACGTCGAGCGTGATGCCGCGAACGAGGTCTGCGATGGCCGGTGGCTGCGTGTCCAGCCAGCTGTCGAGCTGTGCGATCTGTGACTGAAGGTTCTGCTCGCTTTGGGCGACCTCACGGACAGTGAAACCAGCAGCGACTGCCTCGGCTTCTGCTGCGGCGCGGTCAGCACCCGGGGCGAGAGCAACGATGGGCTGGCCGTGCTCAAGCCAGGTACCTGCGAAAACCTCAGGGAACCGTTGGCGCGCATCAGCAGCGAACTGGGCAAGCTGCTGCCCGAGGCTGGACTGCGTGAGGTACTGCTCAGGGGTCAGTGACAGGTCACGCGCGAGGGCGGTGACCATCTCTGCGGGCAGGGACTCGGTGAGTGCTGAGGCCGGGCTCTCCGCGGGCTCAGCATGGACTGCTGCACCCATTGGAAGGAAGAACAGCAGCGCAGCCGATCCGAACACTGCGGAGCGGCGTGCGATGGAGCTTCGCATGAGGGCCTTTCTGTCAGGTCGGTCAGTAGCTGGTGAGGCCCCGGGCCGATCGCGGTCGATCATCGACTATATGTGTTGCGTAACAACGAATAAAGACCGCCACGAAGAATTCACTGCGGCTGTCGTGTCACGGTTGGTGCAGGTCATTGCGTTTTCGATCAGTTTCGGCGCTCATCCGCTGCCCCAAGTCATTAGTTCCCCGTAGTACGTACCTTTATGCCCGTACCGACTGTGTTGATGATCTCATTTAGGGGGATACCCAAACCCGCCGTGCCGCCATAAGGTGCCAGGACGAAATTGGCTTCCAAACAGCTGGGTGCACCACTCGAGTTCGAGCCGCTCGTGATGCCCAACGCCAACGTTCCCGTCACGATCGCGCCACCGCTGTCTCCAGCCAAAGTGCAAGCAGTTCCGGCAAATCCGCTGATCGTCCGGCTCTTTCCGCCGCCAACATACAGCTGAGATTCGACGTGCTCGGCCGCAACGACGCCACACGTAAACGACGACGTCTGACCGGATTTACAGATCGGTGCACCCACAACCGGGCGCGCAGTCCCGGTAATCGTCAGTGTTTTGCCGTTGGCGCCGCGAATAACTGGACGATCCAGGCCGGCTGCGACACCCGCGCCGTTGAGTGCGATTACCGAGTAGTCGAGGCCGTCACCAGCCGCGCCCACCGACGATGCGCGGAACTGACCGATCCGCGTGCTCGCTGCCACGTTGTCGCGGTTCGGCAAGTACACGGGAGAGCTCGATCCGGGAACCGGATTGCAGTGTCCGGCACTGATGTTGACTGCGCTGCCATCGCCGTTGACGGCGTTAAAACCCAGTGAGCAGACGGTGATCTGATCGGTCGGCGTGTGCTCAAGTGGCTCGACCGTAGAAATGTAGGTGTCGCCGCCCATCGGGCCCGGCTCAGTGGGACCGCCCTGGAAAGGGCTGACCATGACCTTCACGTGAGCCAACAGTGCGGGCAGATTCAACGCCCGACCAATCGGGCTATTAGCGACGTCGACGATGATCTGGTTATTGAGGACGTCGATCGATGCCGAGTTGATGTGCGAAGAAATCTCGCGCGGCAAACTGGCAATCCAAGCATGTACCTCGGAGAGGATCTGCTCAAGGGTGTCCGCTGAGATCGGAACGATCTGGGTGACGTATCCATCCGCCGCGGCGCGGGCAGCGGCGTCGGAACTGGTCACGGCCACAACAGATTGACCGTCGCGCCCAATCCATGCGCCCGCGAAATCAGCCGGACGCTCACTGCGGAACGCGTCCGCGTAGCTGCCGAGCAGCTGGGCGCGGGCAGCTCGATCCAAGTACTCCTGCGGGCTGATCCGAAGATCACGCCCAATAGCTTCGACCAGTTCAGCGGGAAGTTCGTCGGCTGCAAGCTGGGTGATGGTGGGAGTCTCTACGGGATCAGCTGAAGCGATAACCGCCCCCGAAGCCCACAGCAGCGTCGCGGCGGCGCCTACAGCGGCGACGCGGCGTGCCAGCACGTTACGCATTCAGTTCCTTCGTTTGTCAGGTCGATCAGCAGACAACTTTATGGCACTCGCACCGGTTACTAGTAGGGCCGTAAGTGCTGAACTTTTCCCAAATTTCACCCACCCGATCGTGGGTGAAATCAACTAGTCGTCGGGATCAGTGGTTGGAGGGTCGTCGGTTTCGGTGGGGTCTTCGGTGGGTGTGGTCGGTTCAGTGGTCGTCGTCGGTGGTGGCGTCGTCGTTGTGGTTGTCGGCGGCGGTGTCGTGGTCGTGGTGGGCACGAGCGTCGTCGTCGGGGCCGGCGGCGGTGGTGGAGGTGGTGGCGGTGGGGGCACGAACCGTGAGGTGGTGGGCCGCGGCGCGGGAGTGGTGGTCGTAGTCGTGGCTTCCGTTGTCGTCGGCTCACGCGGGACGAGCGTCGGCTCCGGGAACGATGTCGTCGGCGAGGCGTCCTCGTGCGTCTCAACAACCTCGTTACTGCCGCGCAGTTGGAGAGCCGCCACGATCAGCGCCCCACCGAGTAGCAACGCCACCGCAGACGCCGTGCCGACCAGAAGCGGGCGACGATCCGGTTTTGTCGCGGCCGCAGCGGGGGTCGCGGCCGCTGGAGTTGCCGGTACCTGCGGGAGGACGGCCGAGTACGCCATGTTCTCGCTGTCGTCGCCGACAACGGGGATGGCGTCGGTAGCCGCGTCAGCAGTCGAGGCAGTAATAACAAGGCCCGCCGCAATGAGTGCCGTGCCCTGCGCAACGCGCAGCTCCCGCGACTCGCGGCCCGACGACCCGCTGACAGTCGTCGGAGTCATGGTGTCGTGAGTAGCCGCCAGGGCGTCAGTATCGGGGACGAGGACCGCGTCCGTCAGACCCATGTAGTCGAGGGATTCACGCAGCGCAGTGACGGTCTCGGTATCCCAGCTTGCCGGGTGGGCGGCAGCGATCTTGACGTCTGCGGCCAGCCCCTGCGCTACCTCGCGGAACAGGCAAAACAGGGCGGTTGCGACGAGGTCCTCGGGGCGCGTCATGGTGCCGCCGTATTCGATCCCGCCAGCTACACCGGCCTGGGACATGACGCCCTCGACGACGTCAGTGGCGCCAGCTGCTGGCTCACCGAGCTGGACGGTGCCGTCAGGGGAGGTGGAAATCGTCGCTGGTAGTTCGAGGGTGCGTAGCTCTTTTCCCGGTGCTGCCACGGCCGCGGCGGCGTGGTCGTTGCCGACGCATAGCCCGACTCCGATGGTCATGTGCAGCCCTCACTCAACAGCTTCGACGATCTTCCCTGATCTTGAAGTATGTCGGGTACACCACGCTCACAGTTACATAGGGTGCGCGTGGTGATGGTGCGGGACGGGCGGGGCACGATGCGGTCAGGCTCCTGTAGTACTAGCTTCAACTGGATCGTGAGACTACCTAAGTGTGATCCACGTCGCTACACGGCCCGTGGGTTTCGGGGCAGGGTTCAGGGTGTTCCTGGATGTTTGTGGCGCAGCGTGCAGGCGACAATCAGTGCATGGGTAGAGGTGACGGGAATTCGGCTGGGCGTTCGTGGACGGGCCGAATCGTGGTGAGTGTCGTGGTTGTTGTCGCGTTGATTGGTGCGGCAGGCGCGTCTCTCACCTATTTCTGGTCGTCGCTGCGGATCGATACGCAGGGCGCGGTGGAGTTCACTCGTCCCCTCGCTATCCCCGAACTGGCGTCGTCGACGGTGGACGAGGACGGCGTCCGCATTTTTGACCTGCAGATGCAGGAGGGCACGGCGGACCTCGGTCACGGCCCCGGCACCCGCACGTGGGGTGTGAACGGTAGCTATCTGGGTCCGACGGTGCGTGCTGATCGCGGCGAAGACGTCCGTATCAATGTCCGCAACGAACTGGGGGAGACCAGCACCCTGCACTGGCACGGGATGCATCTCCCCGCAGCCATGGACGGCGGCCCGCACCAGATGGTCGAACCGGGGCAGACGTGGTCGCCGCAGTGGACGATCAATCAGCCTGCGGGCACGCTGTGGTACCACCCGCATCTGCACGGTTCCACCGCTGAACACGTGTATCGCGGCATCGCGGGCATGTTCTATATCGATGACCCAGACGGTCCGGTGCTGCCCGACGAGTACGGTGTCGACGACTTCCCGATCATCGTTCAAGACAAGAACTTTGATGATGACCAGCTGTCGCTGTCGAACCGGAAGTTGAGCGAAGTGGGGATAGTGGGCGAGGAGATCCTCGTCAACGGCACCCCCGGCCCCTACCTGGAAGTGACGACAGAGCGGGTGCGGTTGCGGATGCTCAACGGCTCCAACGCCCGCATCTTCAACTTCGGCATTTATAGCGAAAGTGACGGCGCTGTACTGCCGTTCACGCTTATCGGAGCCGATGGTGGGCTGCTTCCACGGCCCGCGCTGGTACAGGCGGTGCAACTTTCGCCGGGCGAGCGCATCGACATTGTGGCGGAAATCCCAGCGGGAACGTCGGCGGTGATGCGCAGTACCGCACCGGATTTGGGTGCAGATTTCTGGCACAGCCGACTCAGCGGCGGCGACGACGTCTTCGACATTTTGCAATTGCGGGCGGCGCCGCAACTGGAGACGAACACGCCCATTCCGTCGGTGCTTGCTGAACGCGAAAACCTCGGTGAGCCGGTGGAGGTGCGTCAATTTACCCTGCTCGGAACCAGAATTAACGAGCAGCGAATGGACATGAACCGCGTCGACGCCGTGATTGACGTCGGCGCCACCGAGCTGTGGGAAGTGACCAACGGTGATGCGCAGCCGCACAACTTCCACGTCCACGACGTCCAATTCCAGGTGTTAGAGACCGATGATCCGATGCTTTCGGGGGTGAAAGACACCGTCTATATCCGGCCCGGGCAGACAGTGAAGCTGCTCATGCGGTTCGAGGACTACACCGACCCGCAAGTGCCGTACATGTTCCACTGCCACCTGCTGCGACATGAAGACGACGGAATGATGGGCCAATTCGTCGTCGTCCGCGAAGGGCAAGAAGCTGCGGTCACCGCGCCGTCCGGCCATGACGGGCACAGCCACCCCTAGTTCCCGCATGCCCTTTTGTCTCCTGCATGCGCAATTCCCTGGCTGCCAGCCTAGTTGTGAGACACATCCACGCTGACAGCCAGAGCGGGGAAACAGGCACACACATGACAGTGATGACAACCCCGATAGGAACCACACCCTCGGGT
>JAAYXN010000503.1 GCA_012515885.1 Rhodococcus sp. (in: high G+C Gram-positive bacteria) | reverse complement strand
GACCAGCCGTACGTCCACTCCCGCTCCCACGGGTGCTTCTTGCCCTCTTGACGGTTGATCTCTTCGAGGCTGAAGAAGCGCCAGTTGACGGTCAGGCCGGTCAGGTCGCGCACCTCGCGGATCCACCGCGACGTCTGATACGCGAACGGACACATGATGTCGAAGTGAAAGTCAACGGAGACAGGACGATTGGTCACAATGTGAACCTTCAGTTGAGGGCGGTACCAGCGTCATCCTGCCAGCTGACCGCGCCTAAGTCGATAACCGTCGCCGGCCGGTGACCCCGTCGCCAGCGAAACGGAGCGGATGCTCGTGGTGGCTCGCGCGGGAGGTGTAGACGGGGGAATTTCCGTGCCTACGCGCGTCGCAGGGGCGTTAGGGTTAATTCGCCAGAGACGTAGCCGCGCGAGCGGGCGATAGCCAATGGGGACTCTATGCTTGTCGATCCGGAAGTACTTCGTGCATTCACGGGGCAGGTAAGTGCAGCGTCCGAGGGCATCAAGAGCGCCGACGTGGGCGCTAAGGCAACGACCTCTGCCGATGGTCTTGTCGGGTCGACCACACAGTGGGCAATGCGCCTCGTCGGCGTGCACTTGACCCAGCAAGCGGATGCGATCGCCAAGAATGTCAACGACATGGGGGGAGCCGTTCGTGGCGCGGGCGACCGATACGAGGTGACCGACAGCGCTCTTGCGGGAACGTTCGACGGGCTGTTCTGATCCGGTGCTGGCCTCACGTCCCCGCTTACAATCGTGGAATCCCGATTCGCTGACGCCCGCCGCGTCGGCTCTACAGGGCGCGGGTCAATCCGTTTACGGAGCGGTGCGAGATCTTGACGATGGAATCGATCGTATGTCCGCCGCGCAGTCATGGTCGGGTCAGGCGCATGACGCGGCGACGACCGTGTTTCGCCGCGCGACTATTACGACCTCCGATTTCGCGCACTACACCGAAACGGTCGCGACAGCGCTGAAGAAGGGCAACGGTCGATAGGAGGTGCCCGAGCGGCCTTACTGGGTTACGCGGAGGCAGTAGACGCCGGTGAGCTCCAAGTAACGGATCTGTGGGTAGTGCTCATCGCTTAGCCCGCGTCCTTGAGCGCGCCGACGGCTCCGACCAACCCATGCCCTTTACGCCGCCGCCGGACAGGACGACGTCGGCGCGAAGGTTCGTGGTAGCGGTCATGGGCCCAGCCTGACGAATCTGCCTCAGCTCGAATCGCCGCGTGCAAAACGCTACCTAGGCGGACGCAAGGGTATCCGCGACGCAGAAACGGCGCCGGCGGGCACCACCCGCTGCGGGGGGTCCGACCGTCAGGGCGTAGCAATGCGTAGCATTTCACACTACGCTTTACGTATGGCCAAAACCATCCCGCAGCGGGAACTGCGCAATGAGAACGCCAAGCTCATGGATGCGGTTGCCGCGGGCGAGACATTCGTGGTCACCCGCCACGGGGAGCCGGTCGCAGAACTTCGCCCCGTTCAGCGTGCCCGGAAGACCTTTATCACCCGCGACGACCTGGCGCGCATTTCCGGCGCAGGTGTCCGCATCGACCCCGATCAGTTTCGTCGCGACCTCGACGATGCCGTCGATCAGAGCGTGTAGATGGCAGCCGGACTGCTCGACACGTCGGTGGTGATCGACTGGCACGACCCGTCAGTCGTCGCCAAGCTACCGGACGAGATGGCGATCTCAGCCATCACCGCGGCCGAACTGGCGGCCGGCCCCCTACTCGCGCGTACGCCGGTCGAGGCCGCCAAGCGCCAGTCGAGGTTGCAGGAGGTCGAATCCCTGATGGAGCCAATCCCGTTCGACGGCAGAGCAGTTCGCAGTTACGGACTCATCGTTGCAGCGATCATCGAGGGAGGGCGTAAGCCCCGCAGCCGCTTCGCGGATCTGCTCATTGCCGCCACCGCGCATGCCAACAGCCTGGATCTCTACACCCGCAACGCCGCCGACTTCGCCGGGCTTGGGAAACTGATCCGGGTTGCCGCGGTGTGACTTGTCGACACGTCGTTGGGCCCGACCTGGCTGGCACCGGGCAGACTCGAGGTGTGGCGGAGTTGGTGATCGCGCGCAACCCGGATGAGAATTCCCGGCTGCCCTACCTGCTGCGGCTTCCACAACCCGGCGGTGACCTGCTGTTTCGCACGTCGGGAACCTGGCCGCGGGTCAAGGCGCTGTACTGCCATCCGGTCGGCCTCGACGAGTGGCCCGCCGACGCGGAAATCGTCGAACGCCTCGAGCTGCGCTCGTGCCAGCGCCGCGGTGCGGCCATCGATGTGATCGTGCAGCGGTCCAGGGAGAACCGCTCGCAGCTGGTGTTCACCACCGCCCGCGGCCGCGACGCCGTCTTCTGGCAGGCGCCCCGCACCCGCAAGCAGGCCCGTCCGAACGTGCGCACCCCGACCGCACGCGCCCAGGGCATCGACGAGCTGCAGATCGTGATCGACACCCACGAGCGCTACGCCTACCGGTTCAGCACCCAGCAGGTCAGCACCGTGCAGCGCGCGCTGCCGTGCGGCGACTACGGGCTCGTGGTCGACGGGCAGTTGATCGCCAGCGTGGAACGCAAATCACTGGCCGATCTGGTCTCCAGCCTGACCAACGGCAAGCTGCGCTATCAGGTCGCCGATCTGGCCGCGCTGCCGCGCGCGGCCGTCGTCGTGGAGGACCGCTACTCACAGGTGTTCAAGCTCGACTGGGTGCGTCCCGCCGTGGTCAGCGACGGGCTGGCAGAGCTGCAGATCCGCTGGCCCAACGTGCCGATCGTGTTCTGCGAGACCCGCCAACTCGCCGAAGAATGGACCTACCGATTCCTTGCCGCCGCCCACGCCTGGGTGACCACCGAACACGCTGCGCTGCAACGTATCTCACCGGCTATCGTCGACGTCAGTCAGTCCGGACCGAGCACCGCCGCGGTCCGCGCCTGGGCCCGCACCGCCGGACTCGCCGTACCCGACCGCGGTCGGCTTCGCCCCGCATCTGGCGGGCGTGGCATGCGGCGAACGGCCCTAGCTGACCCGGTGCGCCTTGCGGAACCGCTCGAGATACGCCGGCCAGTCCCAGGTGGACAGGAACTCGGTAGT
>JAAYXN010000502.1 GCA_012515885.1 Rhodococcus sp. (in: high G+C Gram-positive bacteria) | reverse complement strand
TGATCAACGTGGAGACTGCGGGAATGTCGGGCGTGGACGGGTTGATCGGTGTCTGCGTAGGCGCGTTCGCCGCTGCCGGCGCCTGGGTGGTGCGTGGGCCGTCGTGCACATCAGTTGGATACGCACGGTTACACGACGTGACTGCGACGAGGATAAGTACGGCCAATGCAACGAACCTGACCATTGCCACCTCAATCCATTGAGGGTGCCTGCGACGCGCCGTCCGTGGCCACGTACCAGAAATCAGAATAGGTCCCGTCAAGGTCCGCCGACGTGACTCATAGGGCGACCTCGACGACGCGTATTACCTCGCAGGCCATCGCAGCGGTTTAGGCTCGGCGCCATGCCGATCCGGTCGCAGATGCGATTCCTCAAGATGTACGGCCCGAGCCTTGCCGTCGGATTCGCTCACGACGTGTCCCACCTCGTCATGCGCAAGGTTCGCAGGGCTCCGGTCCCGCCCGGTGTCGAGGTCACCGACTTCGATCCGCTGGATCCACAGACGGCGGCAGACCCATATCCTCACTACCGTCAGCTCTTGCAGAGCGGTCCCGTCCACTACAACCCCAAGCGGGACATCTTCATCCTGAGCAGATATGAAGACGTGCGGGCCGGTGCCCGCACCCATGAAGTGTTCTCAAGCGCCGACGGCATCTCCTACAACCGCATGCGTGCGCCCTCCCTGCTGACGGTAGACCCGCCCAGACACACCCAGATGCGCAAGCAAGCTCAACCGGCGTTCACCCGCGGGGCGCTGGAGTCGTGGCAGTCGACGGTGGTGCAACTGGCTCGCGACCATACCGCCCGGTTGTTCGACAACCCGCCCGTCGACATCGTCCAGTTGCTTGCCGAGCCCCTTCCGACCGCCGTGATCGCCCACATCCTCGGCATCGCCGACGACGACCTGGTGGCCTTCAAGGAATGGTCGAACGAAACGGTTCGACTGGCCAACGCGAACATGTCGCTCTCGGGGATGAAGCAGGGGTTCGCGGGAATGCGGGCGATCGGCCATTTCCATCATTACTTCACCGACAAGTTGCGCCGGGGTCGGTTCCTCGAGGCGGACACCGTGTTAGGCCGACTGGTAGCCAATGCCCACGACGGCAAACTCAGCGACGACGAGCTGTTCTTCTTTGCCTTTCTGCTGTTGCTTGCCGGCAACGAGACCACCACGAACATGCTCGGCACCCTGTTCTTGACGCTGTCGGACAACCCTGACCAGCTCCGGCTCCTGCAGAAGCGCCCCGACCTGATTCCCAGTGCCATCGAGGAGCAGCTGCGCTACTACGCGCCGATCCAGGGCTTGTACCGCACAGCGCGCTCTGACTATGTCGTGGGATCAGCGACCATTCCCGCGGGCGCACGGGTACTGCTGCTCTGGGGCGCAGCCAACCGAGATCCACGTCAGTTTGAGGATCCGGACGCGTTTCGGGTTGAGCGCAACCCGACGGGCCACGTCTCGTTTGGTTCAGGAGTCCATCTGTGCCTGGGCGCGCAGCTCGCCAGGTTGGAAGGTCAGTCGGTATTGCGCGAGATCGTCGCTCACGTGGACCGCATCGAGATCGTGGGTGACCCCAGCTGGCGGGCCAATCCCACGCTGCGGGGACTGACCAAAACTCGACGTGCGGGCGACGCGCCGCAACGGTGCCCCGGATGCTGCCCTGGCGGACGTCCACTGAACGACGTGGTGCATCTGCACTGAGCGGGCAGGCCGAGAACCGAAGTCGGGCGCGAGAACCGTTGTTACCATCGCGCCGTGCAGGGCCGCGGTGACGGACCGCGATCGTGGTCGCGGCGCGACGTCCTCAGATACGGCGCGTCGACACCGGTGCTGTTGTTACTCGGTGTGGCGGGGGCGTCGGCTGGTAGGCCGATCGCGTCGGCGCGTCCCTTGCGGCTGGTCGACTTCACGCACCGGTTGGTACCCGCCGACCAGATCAAGGCGGCGGGCTATGACGGGGCACTGGTGTACGTGTCCGAGTTGCGCCCGGGCGCCGACTTCGACTTCAAGCCGGTCACCCGCGCGTACGCGGATTCGCTGCGTACCGCCGGTCTGCATGTCGTCAGCTGCTATCAGTACGGCAAGCCGGGTTGGCCGACGCCGTCGGATTACACCCGCGGATATGACGGCGGGGTGGCCGACGCACAGACCGCGCTTCGGTTGCACGCCGCGGCCGGCGGAGCGGAGTCCGCACCGATCTTTTTCAGCATCGACGAAGACGTCGACCTCGAAACCTGGAAAAGCGTTGCCGCGCAGTGGCTCCGTGGGATCAACTCCGTGCTGGGGGGGCAGCGCACCGGTGTCTACGGGCACGCCCGGGTGTGCGCATGGGCGATTGACGATGCGGTGATCGGGCGGTCGACATCGCCCGGGCACTGGTGGGCATGGCAGACGAAGGCGTGGTCGGGTGGTAAGCGCGAGCCGCGCGCGGTGCTGTATCAAGCCGTGGTGGTCAGCGGACCGGATACCGGGATCGCCATGGGCGGTACCCATGTCGATGAGGACGAGGTGCTCGCGCCTGACTTCGGGCAGTGGGATCTCGACCGAAGCTGAATGTCGCCGGGACTCGTCGCTATTGCGCTAGGTATCCCCCATCGACGGGCAGCACGGCACCGGTGATGAAGGAGGCGTCGTCGGACGCGAGGAAGACGATGGCGCTGGCGACTTCGGCCGGTTCGCCGAGACGGCCCATCGGGTGCATGCTCTCGATTGCCGCCAGATACTCCGAGCCGCCCGGCTCCTCAGGAAGCCGCTTGACTCTCTCGGTTCGAATCGTCCCGGGCGCCACGGCATTGACCCTGATGCCCTGGTCGGCCCACTCGACCGCCAAGTGCTTGGTCATGCCGGTAGCGATGAACTTGGCGGGCCCGTACGCCGCCTGGCGCTTCTGGCCCGCCAGCCCGGAGATCGAGGAGAGGCAGACGATGGCGCCACCCCCGGTCGCCACCATCGCCTCGATCGCGAACTTGCACGTCAGGAACATGCCACGCCCGTCGATGGCCATTACCTCGTCCCAGTCGGCGGCGGAGACCTCCAGCGCGTCGCCGAGCGGGATGATCCCGGCGTTGGCGACCAGCACGTCGAGCCGTCCGTAGCGATCGGCTGCCGCCGTGATCATCCGTCGCGCGTCGTCCTCCACCGAGACGTCACCGATGACCGTCTCGACCTGCGCCCCGGCATCGCTCAGTTCATCGGCCAGCGCAAGCAGCGGTTCGCTTTGAATGTCGGTCACGACCAGCCGTGCGCCTTCACGCGCGAAGAGCACGGCCGTCGCCCGGCCGATGCCGAACGCCGCCCCGGTGATCACAGCCGACTTTCCGTAAAGACGCCCTGGTTCATGGGTCATGGCTTGCTCATCACCTTGGTCACCAACGTCCTCAGCCTCCTTGGTTCGCCGATCTTGCCGACGCGCTCGATGCCAGGCACGACCTCGCGGTCGCGCGATCCGGAAATGGGAAATCCTCGGGCGGCAGGGTGATCAGGGGCAGTTGCCTCCGCAGGACGCGCAAAGCTTATGTCCACGCACACGAGGCTCCCAGCGAAACGGCCAAAATTGACAGCGTCGCGTGGCCAGTTACAGATCGTCGGCACCGGCGAAACGAAACAGGCCAGGGCTTGTCATCCTGGCCAGTACATACTCAAGTTTACTTGCGCGGACTCGGACCAGATCCTCGTCAGTGAGCATCACACCGGACAACTCAAACAGCTGAGGATGGTAGCGACCACCTCAAACGGGGCGGTAAATGCGATCCAACTCGCGGGAACTGAATCGCTCACTGATGTCAATGCTCTCGTCGTTGGCGGGCTGCCGGACCCGTGCGAGGATCTGAGGCTCGCCGTCCAACCCCCTGCAGGCCGAGCTCGGCGTTGATCATTGCCACGACGACGTCGTAAACCAACCTCTTCGCCCGTCCCACGGTTGTGGCCATCACCCGCACCTGTTGGGCGCCGTTCCCCTAGCGGTCGAAAGTTCTCCAGACGACCAACGCTGCTCGAAGCGTGGACTTGCCCTGTCCGCGTGGCGCCGCAAGACGGCTTGCCGGAT
>JAAYXN010000501.1 GCA_012515885.1 Rhodococcus sp. (in: high G+C Gram-positive bacteria) | reverse complement strand
TCCTTTCCGGACTCAGAAAGAAGCGGCATCAAACCTGGGATGGTTCAAGGCCAAAGACTGTGGCCTGCGGAATCTGCCGTTCAAGAGTTTCGCCCAGAACCAGATCTGGCTCTCCATCGTTGCTCTCGCACTCGATCTGAACGCATGGATGCAGATGCTCGCCCTGACCCGACTCGTGCCACTTTTCGGTGAGTCGGCTCGCTGACGGGTCGCGACCTGCGATTTCGATCGTTGTTAGTGCACCTTCGGGGCACTAAACTGCACACCTACGATCAAGCCCGTCAGACTTGTACGTCCGGAATGCCGGTACTGCGTTGGGTGCCGTCGCGGTGTGGATCGGGCCGAAGACGCGCAGTGCCTCCCCGATTGTCGGGGAGATCAGACCTGTTGCGCTCGCCAGGAGAGCTCACGATGGCGGTCGAGATGGCCGACACGAGATCAACTCGCGCTCGGCCAGGCCGCATTGGCGCCTACCGGGTCCTCCACTGGCTCGGAAGCGGCCAGGTCACCGGCCCCAGGTGGCGCACGGGTCCTCAAGCCAGCGCGTCATCGTTCGAAACGCCACTCAACTGGCGAGGACCGGCACCTTCAGTCTGCAACTCCGAGCGAGGAATGATCAAGACCTGTGGATCTGGGAGGGCGTGCCTTCCCGCAGAATGATCCCGGTAGTCACTTGATCAAGTCAGCGTTGCAGCGCTGGCGGAAAGGCACGCCTCGTGCTCACGGTAGTCAACGCCCCTGATGGTTCCAACCAGTCCAACGACGATCACCGGTCGATCCTCGATGAGATCGTGCGCGACGGGGCCCGGCAGATGCTCGCCGCAGCCCTGCAGGCCGAGGTCGCTGCCTATGTCGATCAGTTCACCGATCAGGTCGATGAGCACGGTCGCCGGCTGGTGGTGCGTAACGGCTACCACAACGAGCGGGAGGTGATGACCGCTGCTGGTGCGGTGCCGGTGCGGGCACCGCGGGTCAACGACAAGCGGGTCGACCCTGAAACTGGTGAACGTCAACGGTTCTCGTCGAAGATCATCCCGGCGTGGGCACGCAAGAGTCCGGAGGTCAGCGCGGTGTTGCCGCTGCTGTACCTGCACGGGTTGTCGTCGGGGGATTTCGGGCCGGCACTCGAGCAGTTTCTCGGCTCGGGTGCAGGGTTGTCGGCGGCCACGATCACCCGGTTGACCAGCCAGTGGCAGAAGGAAGCCGCGGCCTTCGAAGACCGCGACATCACCAGCGATTATGTCTACCTCTGGGTCGACGGAATCCACCTCAAAGTCCGGCTTGAGCAGGAGAAACTGTGCCTGTTGGTGATGATCGGTGTGCGGGCCGACGGCCGTAAAGAGCTCGTCGCCCTGGCCGATGGCTACCGCGAATCGACCGAATCGTGGGCCGATCTGTTGCGGTCGTGCCGGCGCCGCGGCATGGCGGCCCCGAACCTGGCCGTCGGGGACGGTGCCCTGGGGTTCTGGGCTGCGTTGCGCGAGGTGTTCCCGGATACCCGAGAGCAGCGGTGCTGGTTTCATAAACAAGGCAATGTGCTTGCCGCACTGCCGAAGTCGGCGCATCCGAATGCGGTCAAAGCGATGCAGGAGATCTACAACGCCGAAGACATCGACCACGCCCGCACCGCGATCACGGCTTTCGCCAAGACCTACGGCGCCAAGTACCCCAAAGCGGTCGCCAAGATCGTCGACGACGCTGATGTGCTGCTGGAGTTCTACCGTTATCCGGCCGAGCACTGGATTCATCTGCGCACGACCAACCCGATCGAGTCGACCTTCGCCACGGTCCGGTTGCGCACCAAGGTGACCAAGGGCCCCGGCTCACGGGCCGCGGGACTGGCGATGGCCTACAAACTCATCGAAGCCGCACAGACGAAATGGCGGGCCGTCAACGCACCCCACCTCGTCGCTCTCGTCCGGGCCGGCGCCACCTTCAAAAACGGCGAACTCGTCGAACCCGACACCGCCTCACCCGACCAGCAGGAGGCTGCCTGAAACAACCTCATCCACAGATCTTGACAATATCTCCCATCGGAATGGAGCGCTACCTAGCCGCCGACTACGCTGAGATGTCGCTGGTGTGGGACGGTCGATGA
>JAAYXN010000500.1 GCA_012515885.1 Rhodococcus sp. (in: high G+C Gram-positive bacteria) | reverse complement strand
TCTTGCCGCTGCGGGGTACGAGGTGACGCTGCTGCCCGCGCCGCTACCGACCCCGATCCTCGCGTTCGCTGTCCGCCACTTCCAGGCCGCAGCTGGTATTCAAATCACCGCCTCCCACAACCCCGCTCGCGACAACGGTTACAAGGTGTTCCTCGCTGACGGCGCGCAACTGGTCTCCCCCGCCGACCGCGAGATCGAAGCGTTAATCCAACGTGCCCCGGCCGCCGATCAGATTCCGCGCACACCCGTCGAACCATCCGGCGCAGAGGTCGTGGACGCCTACCTCACGCGGATAGCGCAGCTGCCGCGCACACCCGTGCCGGAGCGGGCGTCACTGCGGATCGCGCTCACCGCGCTCCACGGAGTGGGCGGCGACATCGCCGTGCGGGCACTAGCCGCAGCCGGAGTCACCGACGTCCACGTCGTCGCAGCGCAGCACGATCCGGACCCAGATTTTCCGACCGTCGCCTTCCCCAATCCAGAAGAACCCGGCACCACCGACGCCCTCCTCGACCTGGCTGCTGCCGTCGACGCGGACCTGGCTATCGCCCTCGACCCAGATGCAGACCGCTGCGCCATCGGAGTCTGCGGCCCTGACGGGTGGCGTATGCTCCGCGGCGACGAAACGGGCGTCCTGCTCGGTGAATACTTCATCGACAGCGCGCCCGCGGACGCGCTGGTCGCCACCACCATCGTGTCGTCGACTCTGCTCAATTCTCTCGCCCAGGCGCGTGGCGTTCGGAGCGCACGCACCCTCACCGGGTTCAAATGGTTGACCCGAGCTGGTGACGGACTGATCTACGCCTACGAGGAAGCGATCGGGATGTGCGTGGACCCCGAACATGTTCGGGATAAAGACGGTATCGGCGCCGCGGTGATGTGCGCAGACCTCGCAGTCGCGCTCGGTGGCCGCTCCAACGCGTCCGTTGGCGGACGCACCTTCCTCGACCAACTCGATGCGCTGGCAGTGGAGTTCGGGGTGCACGCCGTCGACCAGGTGTCCCTGCGAGTCGACGATCTCGCCGACATCGCAGCTATGACTACGCGCCTACGCGCCGCGCCGCCGTCAACGCTGGCCGGTGAAGAAATCACCGTCGACGACCTGCTGGACCGGCCCGAACCGCAGCGCACCGACGCCCTCGTCCTAACTGGGCCTACTGCAACCGGACGCACCGTACGTATGGTGGCGCGCCCGTCCGGGACAGAACCGAAACTCAAGTGCTACCTCGAAGTCATCGAACCGGTCGCAGACCACGACGACCTCACACGGGCTCGCGACGCCGCCGAAGCCACGCTGGAACAGCTACGTCAGTACGCCAACAGCCTTGCAGCACAGGAGAAATAGCGGCTAAATGTAGCGGGGACCGAACTGGCGGTCACCCGCATCACCCAGGCCCGGCACGATGTAGGCGTCCTCATTGAGTCCTTCATCCACGCTCGCCGTCACCACATGCAGCGAGCATCCCGCGCCGCCCAAAGCAGCGATCCCCTCCGGGGCCGCAACGGCACAGACAGCTGTGATGTTGACCGCACCCCGCTCAGTCAACAGATCAATCGCGTGCAGTAGCGAGCCGCCTGTGGCAAGCATCGGGTCCAACACCAATACCGGCGTACCGGACAGATCCTCAGGCAAAGATTCGAGATAAGCGACCGGAAGATGCGAGTCTTCATCTCGGGCAACCCCCACAAACCCGACATGCGCCGACGGCAACAGAGCACTCGCGGCAGGAACCATCCCCAAACCGGCACGCAACACCGGTACCAGCAGCGGAACCGCCGCCAACCGCTTCCCGACCGTCTCGCACACCGGAGTACGGATAGGGAACGGCACCGTGTCGACTCCCCGCAACGCCTCATACACAAGCAGATCCGTCAACCGCGCCAACGCCGCACGAAACGCGGCATTGTCCGTACGCTCGTCGCGCATCGTCGTCAACAACGACTGCACAATCGGGTGATCGACCACTGTCGTTTGCACACGTACATGCTCGGCCATGTAGACACCATAATGAGCGCGGACGTCTCCTATGGGGGTGCGGGCGAAACCCGCAAATTTC
>JAAYXN010000499.1 GCA_012515885.1 Rhodococcus sp. (in: high G+C Gram-positive bacteria) | reverse complement strand
GTAAGCGAAGTTCTCCACCCAGTCGAGGAGGGGAATGTTCGGGGCTGTTTCCACGGCAGCGCTAGCGCTCGCACACGAACTCGGCTCGGCCTGGACAGCCGGGGTCACTACCAGGGTGAGGCTTGCTGCCAGTACCGCTGCCGCCGCGAGTGCGCGGCGCGGGCGAATCCGGCTGCGAAAAGCCGCGGACAGGCGTGGTGAACGATCGTTGCGTGGCACGGACCGACTCTAGCTGTCCGGCAGGATCTCGCCGCGTTCGAGAGCCTTCGCGGCCACTTCGGTAGGGAACACATTGCGGAACAAATACAGATCCTGACCGAGGACCCAGCCGGGGGCCAGTTGGGTGGCGTACCGCTCGAAGTACCCGAGCTGCTTACCGAACAGCACCAGCTCTTCCGGGCTGGCCACACCCCAATGCCGTCCCAGACCAATCAACGCGACAATCAGGTCGCTGATGTTGAGTTGGCCGAGATCGCTGGTCAGGATGGGCCCGAGCGCAAGAGCCACCTGCTGCCCCAGTTCGCTGTCACTGCCGTCCTTGCTGGTGGCGTAACCGAGGGTGCGAATACCGTGGGCGACTTTGCTGAAATCGCCGTCAATCAGCGTCGCAAAAAACAGTGAACGCAAGATTGAACGCCACTCTTCTGGCAGCTCGCCGACGATACCGAAATCAAGCATCGCGACGCGTCCGTCATGCAACACCCACAGGTTGCCGGCGTGAACATCGCCATGGAACGGGCCGTGCAGCAAGACCGATTCCAGCCACACCTTGACCCCATCGCGGATGAGACGACGAGTGTCGAGATGGTGGAGTTCCTCGAAACGGTCGAGGGGAAGCCCGTGCATGCGTTCCATGCAGATCACGTGCGGGCCGCAGTACTCCCAGTAAATTTCCGGGGCGGTGACGGACGAGTTGTCGCCGAAAGCGCCGATTTTCTCGCGGAAACGGGTCTGCCGATCAGCTTCGACCGCGCTGTTGAGTTCGGTCATGGTCGCGCCATGCATGTCACGAATAATGGCGGTGGCGTTAGCGATACGAAAGAACTCGAAACGTTGGAGGCGCCGCGCACACCAGTAGGCGGCCCGCAGGTCAACAACCATCCGTCGCCGAATGTTGGGGCGCTGAACCTTGATGACGGCTTCACGGCCATCGAGAAGCGTGCACGCATGTACCTGCGCCACCGAAGCCGCAGCGAGGGGGACGTCCTCGAAGGACGCAAAAAGTTCAGAAATGGGGTGACCGAGATCCGCCTCGATGACGCGGCGCGCTTCACTCGCGGGCACGGGCGGGACGTCGTCGAGGCAGCGCAGGCACGCGTTGGCTAGCGGCGGAGGAAACACCCCGGACGAGGACGCCATCAGTTGACCGAGTTTGACGAACGTGGGACCGAGGATCTCGAAACCGTTCACCATGCCCTCAGAGGCCGCGTCGGCGAGGCTTCGCCCACGTGGACGCACAATCCAGACGAGCATCTGCCACACCGTGCAGGCGATAAGGACGGACCCGATGACCAGGGCACGCCCTATTTCGGCAAGGCGGAACCGCTCCAATGGCTCCAGGTCCACGTGTAGCGCCTGCGGGGGCGGCCCCGCAGCGTACGGGCCTACCGGGCCGCGGCCTATACGGTTTTCGTTTCGGTCCTGCACGTCACCCTGTTCGTTCGGTCTGGTGTGGGGTTGGTGTGTCCCACAACTGTCTTTCTTACCGAGCTATTGCCGTTGGCGGTAGTCCCACTAGATACGGTGCACGCCTCACGCGTCGTGCTTGGAGTTCTGACAGGCGATGATGCCAGCTCAGGCATTTAACTGTGATGGCAGGTATCGATAAATTAGACGGACTTTGGGCTCAGCTTGGATGGACCTTTGGCCCGTTCACCGTTAGTCTTCGCGCAGTGATCGCACAGGGGGTGCGTCACATTTCCTAGGTAAGGGGGGCTACACGCAATGAAACGTCCTACAGCTGGGGTGCAGATCCACGTAGACGAGCATCTTCTGCCCGAGTCCATCATGGTCGATGTGGCGTGGGCGCCGCTAGATCTGGGTGGGTCATTGATGGCGGCCTACCAGCGCGCTGTGCGGGCTCGGGTGCGTTCGAGCTGGCAGCAAAGCCCACGCCTTCGTGCTGAAGACCGGTTTGTGTGGTGTGACCTGGATGCGGCTGACGACACCGTTGACGACGCGGCAGCCACCGAAGTGCCGGTATCGGCGACGGGTCGGTGCGGCGATATCGACATCCGGGTGGAGACGGACCGGTTTGGTCTCACCGCGGTCGAGGTGGCCCCCGACTGGTGTGAGCATGGTGTCCGCGTCGATGAGATCGTCGACGAAATTCTGCGGTGCGTCGACGACCTGCGACCGCAGTATGCGCAGCCGCATCTGGCTGTCGAATTGATGATGCACGAACTCGCGCTCTAGCCGACGTCCCGGTCAGAGCTGCCGTGCGGCGGCGCGTCCCGCGGCCCGACCGGAGAAGATGCAGCCGCCGAGGAAGGTGCCTTCGAGTGCGCTGTAGCCGTGGACTCCGCCGCCGCCGAACCCGGCGACCTCGCCCGCGGCGTACAGCCCGGGAAACTCTGAACCGTCAGCGCGGACCACTTGGGAATTGAGGGTGGTTTCCAATCCGCCGAGGGTCTTGCGGGTCAGTAGGTGCAGTTTGACGGCAATGAGCGGCCCATTTTTCGGGTCAAGGATTTCGTGCGGAGCGACGACACGCGTGAGCTTTTCCGTGACGACGCCGCGAGCGTTGCGGATCGCCATGACCTGAAAGTCTTTGGCGTACTTGTTTTTCACCTCGCGGTCGCGGCCGACGATCTGCCGTTCAATGTCGTCGTGGGACAGCAGCGGTGTATCGGTGAGCGCGTTCATCCCATCGACAAGATCACGCAGGTTGTCGCGGACAATGAAGTCGGCGCCGTGTTGCTTGAAGGCTTTGACCGGGCCGGGTGCACCCTTCTTGATGCGCTGCGCAAGCAGCTTGAAGTCGCGACCGGTCAGATCCGGGTTCTGCTCGGAGCCGGAGAGCGCGAACTCTTTTTCAATGATCTTCTGGTCCAGGATGAACCACGTGTAGTGGTGGCCGGTTTTCATGATGTGACCGAGCGTGCTCATCGTGTCGAAACCGGGAAACAGCGGTGCGGGCAGCCGCTTTCCGGTGGCGTCGAACCACAGGGATGACGGGCCGGGGAGAATCCGGATGCCATGGTTCGGCCAAATCGGATCCCAGTTGGTGATGCCTTCGGTGTAGTGCCACATGCGATCACGGTTAACGATGTTGCCGCCCGCGCTTTCGGTGACGGCGAGCATGCGTCCATCGACGTGTGCGGGAACACCGGTGAGCATGTCTTTCGGGGCTTCGCCGAGACGCTTGGGCCAGTTGGCGCGTACGAGTTCGGCGTTGCCGCCGATCCCGCCGGAGGTGACGATCACTGCCTGCGCGGAGTGCTCGAACTCGCCGATCGCGGTGCGTGAGCTTTTCACTCCACGTGGCTCGGCGGACGGTTCAAGAATGGTGCCGCGCACACCCGTTGCGGCGCCGTCGGTGACAACGATGTCGTCGACCTGGTGGCGGTGCTTGAACGTGACGAGCCCGCGCGCGGCAGCTTCGAGGACAGGTGCGAGGAAAACGTCGACAACGCCGGG
>JAAYXN010000498.1 GCA_012515885.1 Rhodococcus sp. (in: high G+C Gram-positive bacteria) | reverse complement strand
ATCCAGCTTCAAATATGCCGCTGTCGTTGTCGAAGAAACCTCCGCAGCAGGCGTGTCTTTTGGCGCCTACTCGGTGCACTGCAACCTGATCCTTCCGTACCTGCTTGAGTACGCAAACCAGGAACAAAAGCAGCGGTGGCTGCCCGGTTTCGCGGACGGCAACATCATGTTTGCGATCGCTATGACCGAGCCGGGCACCGGGTCGGATTTGGCAAACATCTCGACGACGGCGACGCTGTCTGAAGACGGCAGCCACTATGTCCTAAACGGTGCGAAAACGTTTATTACCGGCGGTGTTCAAGCCGATCGGGTTCTTGTTGTGTGCCGCACCTCCCCGGCCACACCGGACAATCGTCGCGCCGGGCTCAGCATCTTGGTGGTGGACACGAAGTCCGAGGGCTACACGGTGGGACGCAAACTCGACAAGATCGGTTTGCGCACGTCCGATACTGCGGAACTTTCGTTTAGCGATGTACGCGTGCCGACGTCGGACCTGCTTGGCGAGGAAGGCGAGGCGTTTTCGTACCTCATTCACAATCTCGCGCAGGAGCGGCTCTCCATCGCTATGGGCGCGTCGGCGATGTCGGCAGCGGCGCTCACTCACGCATTGAACTACACACGGGATCGCCAGATTTTCGGCAAGCCGGTGTCGAGTTTCCAGAACACGAAGTTTGTTCTCGCGGAATGCTCTACAGAGGTTCAGGCAATCCAGTTTCTCACCGACCGTGCGTTGACGCTGCACGACGAAGGCGAGTTGACGGTCGCCGATGCTGCCCGCGTCAAACTGTTCGCGACAGAGACCGCTGCGCGCATCATCGACAAGTGCCTTCAGTTGCATGGCGGCTACGGATACATCAGTGAATACCCGATTGCACGCCTCTACACCGACACCCGCGTCAGCCGCATCTACGGTGGCACAAGCGAAGTCATGAAGACCATCATCGCGAAGGACCTCGGACTGTAGCCGCTGGGCCGTTACTTTCGCCCGGCAACCCGCAGCACGACGTCAGCTGCTGCGGGTTGCCGCGAAGGCTGAGCCCACCGCCACGGCGTCTTCAGCGATCGCGGCATGCAGGTCAGACAATCCTCGCTGCGCCGCTTCTTCACGCCAGCGCTGTCCGACGTAGGCGCCGAGCACTGACGCACCCACCCCGATCGCAAACGCTTGCGAGACGGAACCACCACTGCGCCTTGCCAATACGGACGCGCCATAGGCGCCCGACGCGACGCGGGGCAGCACCGAGGCTGGGCCTAGCCGTGATGGTGCGTGCGGTTTCTTATCACCAATGTTCTTATCCCCAATGATTTCTCCCATCGCGATGGCGCCTGCCATGTAAGGACGGGGGCTGGATCGGTCGGCATCTGGTCCGTCCAACCACAGCGCCGAGATCCATGGAGCGGCCACCCCGAGTGAACCTCGAAGTCCAGCAGCAAGACCAATCAGCGCGGTGCGGCGAACCACATCTGTGTTCCAGGTCACACCGGTGACATTAGGCAACCAGACCGGGCGCGGGGACGATTCGGATTTATTGGCCGAAAAGCCTTGCGCGAACTATCCCCGCAGCGCGGTGAGAACCGTCCGGAACTTGGCGTGCGTCTCCGCCACCTCAAGGTCGGGATCCGATCCAGCGACGATGCCGCCACCGGCATGCGCGGTCACGGTGCGTCGATCCGCGGCAATCTCGCCGCAGCGGATCGTCACCATCCACTCGCCGTCGCCTGCCGCGTCGCACCAACCCACTGTCCCGGCATAGAAGCGCCGCTCCGGCTCCACGTTGCGCAGATAGTCCAGCGACGCCTGCGCCGGGGTGCCGCCAATCGCGGGGGTCGGATGCAGTGCACGCGCCACGTCGAACGCCGTGGTGTCCGCGGACTTGAGCGTCCCCACGATCGGGGTGCCCAGGTGCCACATCTGCCCGGTCGAGGCCAGCGTCGGGCGCTCCGGAACTTCCAGAGCCCGGCACAGCGGCCCCAACGCTGCCCGCAGGTAATCGACGACGTGTGCGTGCTCGCGAGTGTCCTTCTCGCTAGCGAGGAGTCGCTGCGCGATCTGCTCGTCCTCGTCAGGAGTTCCGCCCCTCGCCGCCGAGCCTGCCAGCGGATGGCAACTCACATGCAGACCGCGTCGGCGAATAAGCACTTCCGGGCTTGAACCAACAAGGAACGGGTTGACGACACCGGTCCGCGGATCACCCAGCTCAACCAGATAGCCGTTGCCTGCTGGGTCGCCAGCGATAAGCCGGGCGAGCAGCGCCGTCGGGTCAATATCGGTCTCTGCTGTCACCACCGCGCGGCGCGAGAGCACCACCTTCTCCAACTCGCCCCGACCAATCGCAGCGACCGCGTCACGCACGCGCTCAGCATGGGCAGCGTCGTCGGGGAGATAACGAGGTTCCGCGGTCAACTGCCATGCGGGGACGTCTCTGCGCACGGACCCGGCGGGGGTGGAATGCAATTCTTCTGGCTCAAAGAGAGCGCACTCGCCATCTGGATCGAACGGCAAGGCACCGACCAGGGCACTTAGTTCGCCGCGCGCGAAGGCAGCCTGAGCGTCTGCAGAATTGTTAAAGAATCGGCGGACGCCGCGGCCGGTGATCGTTTCTGAAGGCCGGGAGAGAACGAAACCGACAGGTTGATCCGCCGAACCCGACGCCGTCTGGGCATCGTCGGTCGCGTTCGCCTGTCCTGTCATTCCCGCCTCCACCGATACTTGCTGAGCAGTGCCACACGCGCACGCTGCGTGTGCCTGTGGTTAGGCTAACCTGATAACCGCGTGAATGGCGTGAACGGTGGCGCCGTTCACACTTGGCACGCCTCACCCGCACCAATAACGGAGGAAAATCAGTGGCCCAGCTGACCCGCGAGATCATTCGGGACGACGTCGCAGCAGTGCTTGGCCTGCCTTCCTCTGAACTCGACGACACCGCGAACCTCATCGACGAGGGCCTCGATTCGATTCGCGCGATGACACTGGTCGAACGCTGGCGGTCAGCAGGCGCCGACGTCGACCTCGTCGATCTCGTCGGCGAACCCACGATCGAAGCATGGTCTGAAATCCTCGGCTAAAACGCCACAGATTGGCTACGTGAATCGCGATTTCACCGCGCAGTCACTACCACCCGTATCCGTTTGACCCCGCGCCATCCGACAAGAGCTAGCTGATTGGGCGAACAGTCAGCCACGCTCAAGGTCTAAGAGGAACGTCTTCCGCTCCAGCCCACCCGCGTAGCCGGTGAGTTTGCCGCCCTGGCCGACGACGCGATGGCACGGCACCACAATGCTCAAGGGGTTGCGGGCGTTGGCAGAGGCGACCGCACGCACCGCACTGGGTCGCCCGAGCTTGTCTGCCAATTGCCCGTACGTCCAGGTCTGGCCGTACGGGATGGTGGCCAGCTGCGTCCACACACTGCGCTGAAATTCCGTTCCGCTTGCATGTAGCGGCACATCAAAGTCTTCGCGCTCGCCCTGAAAGTACTGCTCCAGTTGGGCTGCTGCGGTCTCGAAGATCTCCGCGTCCCCGCGCGTCCCCAGCTTCTCTGGCATGGGCGCCGGTCGATGCTCAGCCATGTAGACGCCGCACAGCGCGAACGCGCCCGATTCAGACGCACCCGACTCGGACGTGCCAACAGCGACCAGGGTAAGTGAACCTATCGGTGACGCAATCACCGTATGCAGTCGTGTCGTCGCTACATCCTGATCAACCATGGCCCTGATCTTTCCACGCAAAACCAGTGACAGCTAGTGTAAAAACACTATTCACCGGTACGGCCGGTCCCAGTAAACTGCTTTACAGTGCAATTAGTCGCGCATACGCTCGATGCAACAGCGCTGGGCATTTACATGTGCACTGGAGTTCGTGCACTGGAGTTAGGTCCGTTCACCACGCAGAAGGACGACCCATGATCCATATCCGCCACAAAGGCGAGGCAACAGCACCGATCGAGATCGTTTTCGCCTACCTTGACGATCACACGACGGTTCCTGACTGGATGTTCGGTATTTCGACATTCACACCCGTCGGTGAGTTCACCGATGGAATCGGCGCACAGTTCGACTCGGTCATGAAGGTCGGACCGGCAACATTCGAATCGCGACTCGAAGTCACCGAGTGGGTCGAGAACGAAACGATTGAACTCTCCTCACTCAGCGGCACTGTGACGACGTCCACCTGGCGGGTCACCGCCATCAGCGACACGGTCACTGAACTCGACGTCGATTTCGGTTACAGCCTCGGCAACAGCCTTGCCGCGAAAGCTCTCAACCGTGTTGTTGAACCCGTCATCGGAACAGCCATCAAGACCACTGAAGAAAACCTGCGACGCAACGTCGAAGAAATCTACGCGCGCAGCCGGTAGGCACCGCACCAATAAGTGGGGCCGCCTAGTGACATCACTAGGCGGCCCCACTTATTGAGAAACTTAGTCGCGCGGTCCACCGGCGACGTAGATGACCTGGCCGGACACGAAGCCAGCGCCTTCGCTAGCGAAGAACGACGCGGTGTGCGCGATGTCGTCGGGCTCGCCCACACGCTGAACCGGAATCTGGCTTGCAGCAACAGCTTTGAAGTCCTCAAAGGTTGCGCCGACACGCTCAGCGGTAGCAGCGGTCATCTCGGTAGCGATGAAGCCCGGCGCAATAGCGTTGGCCGTGACACCGAACTTGCCCAGCTCGAAAGCGAGGGTCTTGGTAAAGCCCTGCATACCAGCCTTGGCGGCGGCGTAGTTGGCCTGACCGCGGTTACCCAACGCCGACGTGCTCGAAAGGTTAACGATGCGACCGTACTTGGCCTCCACCATGTACTTCTGAACGGCACGCGACATCAAGAACGCGCCGCGCAGGTGCACACCCATCACCGCGTCCCAGTCGTCGACACTCATCTTGAACAGCAGGTTGTCGCGCAGGATGCCCGCGTTGTTGACCAGAATGGTCGGTGCGCCCAGCTCAGCAGCAATGCGATCGACCGCTGCCTGCACCGACTCCTCGTTGGACACATCGGCGCCAACAGCGAGGGCCGTTCCGCCAGCAGCTTCGATGGCAGCAACGGTGTTGGCACATGCTGCTTCATCAAGGTCGAGGACGGCGACGGCGTTGCCGTCGGCAGCAAGACGCTGCGCCACAGCAGCGCCGATTCCGCGGGCCGCGCCGGTGACGATGGCAATTCTCTGAGTCATAAAGGCATTCCTTCGTTGAAGAGGTTAGGTAATCGTGATGCCGCCATCGACGGCAATGGTCTGGCCAGTCACGTATCCCGCAGCATCTGACGCCAACCACACTGCGGTGGCGGCTAATTCAGCCGAATCGCCCAAACGTCCCAGGACGAGTCGCGGCGTCATCGCTTCGAGGTATCCGTCGTGATACTGATCGGTCATTTCAGTGGGAAAGAACCCGGGAGCAAGCGCATTGACGCGGATACCCTTGCGGGCACCCCACTGCTGCGCCAGGTCTCGGGTCAAACCAATGATGGCTGCCTTACTTGCCGCGTAGGCGGCCTGCGGCAAACCCGCTGTCGTTAAGCCCAATACGCTGGAAACGTTGATGATGGCGCTGCCCGGTTTCATGACGCGGCCCGCAGCCTGCGCGGCCCAGTACGAGCCGTTGAGGTTGACGTCGATGACGCGGCGGAACTCGTCCGGGGTCTCGCGAGTCGCGGGAACTGCCGTACCGATGCCCGCATTGTTAATCAACACGTCGACCTTGCCGAACGACTCGACCGCCGCGTCAATCAAAGATTGCGCCTGAGCGGGATCGCCCACGTCAGTGGCCACGGCGAGCGGGGTACGGCCCGTATCGCGAACCAGATCAGCCGTCAGTTCCAACTTGTCGATGCGGCGTGCGCCAAGGACGACGTCCGCACCTGCTTCCGCGACAGCTCGCGCGAACGCAACTCCCAACCCCGATGATGCTCCGGTGATCACAACGACCTTGTCGGTCAACGTAAACTTGTCGAGCACAGTCATCAGCGAACTCCCTCATCATCGGGGGTGGGACT
>JAAYXN010000497.1 GCA_012515885.1 Rhodococcus sp. (in: high G+C Gram-positive bacteria) | reverse complement strand
CCCGAACTAGCCATTCATAGCTCGCCGCAGCATCCATTCACGGCCCGCCACAGCATCCATTCACGGCCCGCCACAGCATCCATTCACGGCCCGCCACAGCATCCATTCACGGCCCGCCGTGGTGTACACCACCGCTCCCCCACTACCAACCGGTAGAATCGCCCAGGACGAAGGGGTGTGAGAGTGAAAGATCTGGTCGACACCACGGAGATGTATCTCCGAACGATCTACGACTTAGAAGAAGAAGGCGTTGTCCCACTTCGGGCACGTATCGCAGAGCGGCTCGAACAAAGCGGACCGACAGTCAGCCAAACGGTTGCCCGCATGGAACGCGACGGCCTGCTCACCGTTGCAGGTGACCGCCACCTAGAACTGACCGACAAGGGCCGATCACTCGCCGTAGCCGTGATGCGCAAGCATCGCCTCGCCGAGCGGCTCCTCGTCGACATCATCGGGCTCAAATGGGAAGACGTCCACGCCGAAGCCTGCCGGTGGGAACACGTCATGAGTGAGGAAGTTGAGCGTCGGCTCGTCGAAGTCCTCGACAACCCCACCACCTCGCCCTACGGCAACCCCATTCCCGGTCTCGCCGAGCTCGGTCTCGAACGCCCGATGCCCACTGAGGAAGCCCTCGTTCGGCTCACCGAACTACCCGAAAGCGAGCCCACCGCGGTCGTCGTCCGACGCCTCGCTGAGCACGTGCAGTCCGATCCCGATGTGATCAGCCGTCTGCGTGAAGCTGGCGTTGTTCCCGACGCGCGTGTCGTCGTCGAAAACAAGGCCGGTGCGGTCACCATCGCGGTACCGGGCCACGAAGAGTTCGAACTATCCGACGAGATGGCACACGCCGTCCAGGTCAAGAGGGTTCAGGCCTAATTTCATGAAGCTGCTAGTCACCGGCGGCGCCGGGTATGTCGGAAGCGTGTGCGCAACAGTCCTGCTGGAACGCGGACACGACGTCGTCATTATCGATGACCTGTCCACAGGCAACGCCGACGGCGTTCCCGAAGGTGCACAGTTCCTCGAAGGTGACGTGGCAACGCTTGCCACCGAGGTCCTCGGCACCGACTCGGCTGCTCCACGTTTCGACGGAGTGCTCCACTTCGCTGCACAGTCACTTGTCGGGGAGTCCGTTGAGGCTCCCGACAAGTACTGGCAGGGCAACGTGGTCACCACTTTGACGTTGTTGGAAGCCATTCGCCGTTCGGGTACCCCACGGTTGGTGTTCTCGTCGACCGCCGCTACCTACGGCGAGCCGGATCACTCGCCCATCACCGAAGCCGATCCGACCCGGCCCACCAACCCGTATGGCGCGACCAAGCTCGCTATTGATCACGCCATCTCGTCGTACGCGGTGGCCTACGACCTAGCGGCCATGAGCCTGCGTTATTTCAATGTCGCAGGGGCCTACAAGGGTGCTGGCGAAAACCGCGTCGTTGAAACCCACCTGATCCCGCTGGTTCTGCAGGTCGCACTCGGCCAGCGTGAAAAGATCTCGATCTTCGGTACCGACTGGCCGACCTCGGACGGCACCGCGATCCGCGATTACATTCATGTCCTCGATCTCGCTGAAGCGCACCTATTGGCACTTGAGGCCGCCCAGCCGGGACGCCACGAGATTTACAACCTCGGCAGCGGTGCCGGATTCAGCGTCCGCGAAGTAATTTCGGCGTGCGAACGCGTCACAGGCCTGCCGATTGCTGCGGAGAACGCACCTCGACGAGCCGGTGACCCCGCAATCCTGGTTGCCTCCAGCGATCGGGCCATCGCGGAACTGGGTTGGCAGCCCAAGCACACCGACCTCGATGCGATCGTCGCCGACGCCTGGGCGTTTCTCCAGGACCTCGGCGACCGGTCCCACGCGGCACGTCGCTAGCCGTTCTACCAGCACCACCACGGTCATGAGCTGCCTGCCCGCCTCATAGGATGCGAGCAGGCAGCTCAACGCCGATCATTTCCCCGCATTCAAATCCAGCGTCAGCGATCTCGCTAAAGGTGGAGGGACGCATTCCGTGGCGTAGCGCCGATTCGTGGAGCCCAGCCAACACATGTGTGGGATCGCAGCGCAGGGCCACATCGAGTGCCACTCCAGCCAACGGCCCGTCACCTCGGATATAGGCGCTAAAACCCAGTAGTGTCGCCGCTTCAGCACGTTCCCTGTCCGGCAACATTCGCGTCAGCTGCAGCCACAGGGATTCTGCTGGCGCCGCCAACGCCCCCACCGGAAATGCAAGGGCGGCATCACGAACCGGTTTATGCGAAATCCAAAAGCCGAGTTGCGCCGCGCGTTCCACGTCCAGGGTCGGTGACGACTCCCACTCTTTGACCGCGGCAAGCAGATTCTCCACCATGACTCGATGCCCCGGCATATCGCGCATACTCAACGGCTCGGTGCGTGCTCGCAGATCGTCGATAGCGGTTCCGATCTGTCTGCGCACATCCTCGCACTCTGGAGCCACGACGTGTTCAAGTTCCTCGCGGGACCGATGGATCGTGCGGCCACTTAATACGTGTGCGGCAGTGACCGCCGAATCGCGCGCATCTGGCTGGAATCCACGCTGGCCTCCCGGTGCGAGCGAGCCCCACTGAGTACCGGCGGCGATGTCGGAGGTCACCAACACATCGACGAGGCTGATCTGTCGGTGAGCAAGCGCGTCATCGAACGTCAGCACCCAGGACAAAATCTCTTCGCGAATACCAGGAGAACCACTGCCAGAGAGGTCTTCACCGATGCGATCGTCGACGAAAACCATCACTATTGCGGTGGCACCTTCACGCTCGGCAACCATCGCGAATTTATTCAGAACACCGGTCATCACGGTGTCGGGACCACCGAGGAGTAGGTCGTGTCGCATGACCAACCCGACTGTGGACTGGTGTTGGCCGCGCAGGCATACCGCTAGTACGGATCGCCGTGGATGAAAGCTCATCAACGCAGGTACTGCTGCAAGCAGTTCGCCCGGTTCACACAATTGCAGCGGCGATGGGGACAGCGTGGAGTAGTTGGCGGGAAATTCGTTCCGCGAAGCTGAAGTAGTCATGGAGCAACTGTCGCGGATTGGGCCGACCGTACCCGGCGAAAAGGTGCCGAAAATACACAGCTGGGGATAGCGAAAACCTGTGGATAACTTGACCATTGACCCCCGATTGCCTGAACAGGTCGGTCAAGTCTGTCGGAT
>JAAYXN010000496.1 GCA_012515885.1 Rhodococcus sp. (in: high G+C Gram-positive bacteria) | reverse complement strand
CGCGTTGCAGCAAGCCACACCCAGTGCGGTTGCCGCTCATCGCGCGCAGCGTCTAGTCGGTCGAGCAGTCCACGACGTCACCTGTTCGATCGGTGCAGAACTCGCCGCGCTGTCGGCAACGGCATCGACGGTGCTGGGCAGCGATCTAGACCGCGTGCGGCTGCGGATGGCGGCGCATAACGTGCCAGCGGCCACTGTTGCCTGCGCCGACGCTCTGGTTCCGTGCAGCCGCGACACCGTGATTGTCGCTGATCCTGCGCGCCGGTCCGGTGGACGACGAACCTACGATCCAGCGCAGTTGCTGCCGCCGCTACCCACACTGATTGATGTGTATCGGGGCCGTGATCTCGTGATTAAGTGTGCTCCCGGACTCGACTTTGATGCCCTCGAATGGAATGGGGAGATTGAAGTGACGTCCCTCGATGGCGGCGTCAAAGAGGCGTGTCTGTGGTCGCCTGGACTCACCGATCTTGGGGTGACGCGTCGCGCGACCGTCCTGTCATCGACGGGCCCGGGGTGGTCCATAACCGATACCGAACCCGACGAGATCCCTGAGCGTGAACCGGGAACCTGGATCATTGACCCCGACGGCGCGGTGGTGCGTGCCGGTTTGGTGCGCCACTACGCGGCCCGGCATGGTCTGTGGCAGTTGGACCCGAAAATCGCCTACCTCACCGGTGACACCGTCCCTGAAGGAGTTCGCGGTTTCCGAATTCTGGAGCGAACTAAGTTCTCCGAGAAGGTCTTACGTCAGGAACTGGCACGCATGGACTGCGGTTCACTAGAGATCCTGGTGCGTGGTGTGGACGTCGATCCGGCGGTCTTGCGTCCGAAACTCAAACTCAAAGGCAGCCGGGCATTGAGCGTCGTAATCACCCGAATTGAGCGCGCGGGAGTCGCGTTCATTTGTGAGACGCCGGTCGCGGCAGCGAAGTAGTTGGAAATCAGGTGTTGAACGACGAAGCGGGAGGACGCGTTTAGGCGTCCTCCCGCTTCGTCGTCATGTACTAGCTGCCGAAGCTAGGCAAACTCGGCGTCAGGTTGCACAGCAGGTCAGACAGGTCGCTTGAGCCGCTTGATCCGGAGCTAGAACCGCTGCTCGATCCACTGGAACCGGACTCAGAATCGCAGGGGTTGCCTACACCTGGGTTGGTCGGGTCGATAGGGTCAATCGGCCCCGGGCCACCCACCTGGGCGTTCTTAAAGGTGACGACAACCTTCGGTGCTTCGTCCGTCACCGTGAACGGATGCGAGGACGAGCCTCCGCCGCCGCTGCCAGCGGTGGGGTTGCCGTCGCCGCCACCGCCGCCACCGTAGACACCGCCACCGCCGCCGCCACCAGCAGCTCCGACGTTGTCAACGTTCATTCCGCCGCGCCCGCCCTGACCTTTCGACCCGGCCTCGCCGTCACCGTCAGTTGTTGAGGGCATGTATCCGCCGCCGCCAGCACCGCCAGCGTCAGCAGTTCCGGCACCGCCACCGAAAACGTCGTCATATTCCCGGTCGTTACTTACCCCGTCGCGACCAGCCTCGCCAGCATTGCTTCCCACGTGCGGCTCCGGAGGAGCAACAAGGCCAGCACCGGCGCCACCGCCACCGGCAGCAACAATTTCGACGCCTTCGGTGACAACGCTGGAAGCGCCGCCTCCACCACCACCGGAAAGGCCGATTCGTGATGGGCCGCCAAGAATGTCGGCACCCGCACCGCCTCCACCAAAGCCACCAGCACCACCGAGCATGGTGGTGGTGCTAGGCAGTGGGTTGGGGGTGCTGATGCCGCCAGCAACACCATTGCCACCGTTACCGGCAACGGTGATTGTGATCGTCGAACCGGAAGTTACGGCGACGCCCTCGACTTCCACCTTGGCGCCCTTGCCGCCCGGGTTTCCTCCCGCGACCGAAATCGGCGCATAGGCACTGCCGCCCTGACCGCCGACCGCGACAACATCCATTGACGAAACGCCTTCTGGCACGGTCAAGGTAAAGCTTCCGCCCTTGTTGGCGGCAACGCTGTACGTACACGTCGTTGTCTGCTCACCAACCACACAGTTCGGGTCGACGTCAGCAAGAGCGGTGCCGGGAGCGATAAACGCAAACCCCGCCGCGGCGAGAGCCGCCGCGGACGCTAGAACGACTGGACGCCGCGCGCCCCGCCTCAGAACAGGAGTCATTCCACTACCTTTCATAGGGCTATCTTTCATGGGAATTACTGCCGAATCTCTGCGGTGTTGCTGCAGAGCCAGGACAGTCCGCTAGGACGCAGCCTTCGCGGGTTCCTTCGAACCGACCGCGCTGGTTACGCGTGAAGGGACGGATGACAGTGTCAGAACAACTTTCGGTGATTCATCGGTCAGAGTAAATGGGTGCGAGGACGAGCCTCCACCGCCGCCTGAGCCGCCCTGATGTCCGCCACCACCACCAAACACGCCGCCGCCGCCACCGCCACCGCCGTGCGAGAAGCCCCCTGCTCGCGTAGGTTCGCTTCCCTGCCGTCCACCGTCGCCGCCCTTGCCGCGTTCGCCAGGTGTTCCGCTGTCACGTTCCGAGTAGAACTCGGACTTCCCGGCAGAACCTGCTGCCGTTGCGGTGGCTCCAGCGCCGCCCGTGGCCGGTTCACGTTCTGCCACATCGCGGGCGGGACCGCCGGCCTGCTCTGCATCACCGCCGAAGCATCGATCCGCGAACAATGCGCCGCCACCAAGAACCTCCACACTACGAAGTGCCATAATAAGACGGTCCTGAATATTTCCCGCTCCACCGCCGCCAGCAGCAACGACGTCGATTCCGCCACCGCGAACCGATGACGCGCCGCCACCGCCAGCGGCACCGCCGATGCCACCGGAACCACCGCCGCCGAAACCACCAGCGCCTCGCACTGTGTCAGAACCGGTGATGCCGTCTCCGGCAACGACTATCGAAAGTTCGGTCGATGGCGATACTTCCACTCCGAGAAGCTCGACCCGAGCTCCCTTGCCGCCCTTGTAATCCCCGGTGTTGTCGTTGCCGCCCTTACCACCGATCGCAACAACATCCATAAACTTCATCCCCGCAGGGACTTTCACCCCGAACTCCCCACCTGAATTGTTAGGAACAGCGAACGAACCACTAAGGCGACGTGACGTCGTATACGCAATCGACACCATCGGCGACTCCGCTGTCACCGTGAACGCATGACTCGACACACCACCACCAGCGCCCGCACCAGCACCGCCGCCAGCGCCACCGGCAGCAACAATCGCAAATCCCGTACCCCGCACCGTCGAAAAGCCACCACCGCCACCACCAGTCACACTCCCGCGACCACCACCGTTATGCCCCCCCAGTAGCAGGTTTACCAGACCCCGGAACCTGACCATTACCGCCCACAATCACCACAAGACGGTCACCCGGAATGACTGACTGCCCCTTCACCACGACACGAGCACCCTTACCGCCCGCAACCCGATTGCCCGCAGCATTGCCTCCCTTGCCGCCAATGCAACAACATCGACCGACGTAACACCTTCGGGAACAATGAAACTGCGCTGAAAACCAGTATTCGCTTCTGACGAAAACGTGTGAATAGTCTGCTCGCGCTCCTCCGTCCACACACCCGACGGCTTTCCACCAACACCATCCAACACAATCGGGCCAGACGACTTAGCCGTCGAAACCTCAATACCCACAGCTACTTCCCTTCGCGCAGAGACGCTGAAAACAGCGCGGCACTCGCCGCACCGACAGCACAGTAGCTACCTTTTGGCAACTTCACAAGAAGTGTTCGAATTGTCTAAATATGATGAAGCATAGACAATTTCATGATTCAATCAGTCTGAACTGGTGCGAACCTGATGAACTGCTAGCTCAAAGCAACTGCACCGATCGAAGGCGCTTACCGCACGCTACTGGCCGTAATATCCACTCTGGCCGGGAAATTCGATGTGCGCTGCTGCCCCATCGCTCACGATCTCAGGCATGATCGGGTCAATCCGTGGGTGGGCAGCGAGAACTTCGGAGACCGACTCAAACCCGCACAGTTGCTCAAGCTGCGCCCATGTGGGCGGCAGCAGCAAACTTTCACCACGGCGCCAGCGCGCGATGGCATCTGCTGGCCGCGACCACTCCACCTCAGCGGCCTCGGTGGTCTGCCCGTCCGCCACCTGGCCGTACGGAAGAGCAGCGACGAAGAACCGGGTGTCGTAGCGACGCGGTTCTGCAGTTGGCGT
>JAAYXN010000495.1 GCA_012515885.1 Rhodococcus sp. (in: high G+C Gram-positive bacteria) | reverse complement strand
TACGTGCTGACCGATATCAGTCCCCGTCGACTCATGCTCGCGTTCGACGACGTTGTCGCTCTCCATACCGATGACACCCAGTACCGGACGCACTCGGCGTTCGAAACCGCGGCATCGGAGATGCTGTGGCAGCTACGCGACTTTGTTGACCGTGATCGCGCGGCCCTCGACAACTGGTCACTGGAAGGCATAGAACTCATCGCCGACCGGATTTCGCACACCATCAATTCGTTCGTCGCCCCCGGTTTGGGGCGGACGGCAGCGGCCTGTCAGGCGATTACCGTCGTGCATGCCCATTCCCTTGTGGACGGCGTTCAGCGGCCCTACCTGGGCGCACTTGCTATTGCCGCGACGGCGCGGCATTGCGGCGACGCCGAGCACACCCTCACCCGCGCGATGGGTCTCCTTGCCGCACGGTGGGAAGCTTTTCCGGCGTTGCGTGGTGAGTGTGAAACCCAGATCGTCGACTGTGCCGACAACTACCTGCGTCGCGTCATGCGAGTCGCCGAGTAGGCGCTTCGCTTCCTCTCGCGCGGTGACCCACGCGGTACCGGCCGGGTCTATTGTTGGCTCGTGGCCGAGTGGGTCGGCCGTTGGTATGTATGCGAGGAGAGTATCGACATGGCGTTCGCCGGAAACGTGGACGAGTTGGCGCTGTTGCAGACCGTGCAAATCAAGGGCGCGGTGACGCCGGAACTGCTCGCCACTCACCTCGGTGTTGCGCCGGCTTCAGCTCAGGCCGCCTATGACGCGCTGGTCGCTCAGGGTAAGGCTGCCGAAACCGCGCCCGGGTCCATCGCCCTCACTGACGCTGGTGTCTCCGAGTTGAACGACCAGCTCGATGCTGAGCGGGTTTCGATCGATGAGGATTCGATCGCTGAGGTGCACGAGAGCTTCCTTCCCCTGCAGGAACGTTTCGACGACGTCATCGCCAGCGGCGACGTGGATGCGCTCGTCGCGCTCGATCGGGAAGCGTCGGTGGTTTTCGACGACCTGTCTGCGTTTGTTCCTCGCCTTTCGCGCTACCAGGACCTGCTCGCTGAGTCCCTCAGCAAGGCAACGGCTGGGGAAGAGAATTGGATCGCTGACCCCGAGATCGACTCGTACGCCACCGTGTGGTCGGAGCTGCGCCGCGAACTGCGCGAGGCTGCTGGGGTTCAGTAGCCGCGCCGGTCTATCCTTGCTGTCATTTCTTGTCCTGTCCGTGTGAACCTTCATGCGGGCAGGACAAGAAACTGGACCCTGGTCAACGAGAAGGAGCCCCCAGTGATCGCAAGCGTTAGCGGCAATGTGCCAGAAGTTGCGTCGACGGCGTGGGTGGCGCCCACCGCCACCGTCATCGGCCGCGTGAAGCTGGGCGAGGGCGTCGGCGTCTTCTACTCGGCAGTGGTACGCGGTGACGTCGAAGCCATCGAGATCGGCGACGGCAGCAACATCCAGGACGGTTGCGCGCTGCACGCGGACCCGGGCTTCCCGCTTGTTGTCGGCACCGGAGTGTCAGTGGGGCACAACGCTGTTCTGCATGGATGCACTGTCGGCAACGACTCCCTGATCGGCATGGGGGCGACCGTGCTCAACGGCGCCAAGATCGGTGCAGGCAGTCTCATAGCCGCGGGCGCCCTCGTCACCGAAGGCATGGACGTGCCACCCGGATCGCTCGTTGCGGGTGTGCCCGCCAAGATTCGCCGTGAACTCAGCGACACCGAGCGCGCCCACCTCACCCTTAACGCGCAGGTGTATCTCGAACTCGCCAAGGTGCACGCAGCGGAAGTTGAAGTCCTCGACTAGTGCGGTGAAACCGCCGGGATAGACGGCACGGCGCGTAAGTTAAGTGCTTATGAGTTGGCGAGTTCCCGGTCCCGCGTGGCTGTTCTGTCCGGCTGATCGGCCGGAGCGTTTCGAGAAGGCTGCGGCCATCGCAGATGTCGTCATATTGGATTTGGAAGACGCTGTCGCTCCCGCCGATAAAGAGCAGGCGCGTACCGCGATGATCGATACCCCGCTTGATCCGCAGCGGACGATTGTGCGGATCAACGCGGTCGGCACCGACGATCATGAACGTGATCTCCTCGCCCTCGACGGCACCCACTACACCCGTCTGATGCTCGCGAAATGTGAGTCACCTGAGCAGGTGTTGGCGCTCGCACCCAGTGAAGTGATCGCGATGATCGAATCCCCACGCGGAGCTATGGCTGTGCAAGATATTGCATTGGCAGCAAACACCATTGGTGTCATGTGGGGTGCGGAAGACCTGGTTGCGGGGCTTGGCGGAACTTCGAGCCGCAACGGCCGCGGTGTCTATCGTGACGTCGCACAGCATGTGCGTTCCTCGACGCTGCTGGCCGCAAAGGCGTATGGCCGGTTTGCGCTCGATGCCGTCTACCTCGATTTCAAAGACCTTGACGGGTTGCGCGCTGAATCCGACGATGCGGTTGCAGTGGGGTTTGATGCGAAGGTTGCAATCCACCCCACTCAGGTTCCGGTGATTCATGCTGCGTACGCACCGACCGATAAAGAGGTGGAGTGGGCGCGTGGGGTTCTGGCTGCTGCCGATAGTGAGCGCGGGGTATTCGCATATGAGGGCACCATGGTGGATCCGCCGGTTCTCGATCACGCCGCCCAGATCATGCGCCGCTATCGACCTCGGTCCGCAACATGAGTGTCTGTTCAGTGGGCGGGTTGTTCTCCGAAAGGCTCGATGTGATGCGCCTTGAGGCCTACTATTGGGCAACTCGCCACTAGGGAGAAACGCGATGGAACTCGATGTGCGCAAATGGAGCTTCGCGCAATGGGGTTTGGGAATTATCTCACTGCTGCACGTGATTCAAGCAATCGTTGGCTTCATCCTTGAGCCGAGCTTTGCGGTCGGCCCCGACGCACCCACGGTGGTGCTGCTCGGGATGGACTACAACGGCTGGCATGCGCTGGCCGGGCTCGCGCTGTTTCTGCCTGGTCTCTACTGTGCCACTCGCAGGCCCTGGGCAGTGGCCTACCTGATACTTGCCGGTATTGCTGGAGCGGCACCCGGTGTGTGGGCACTTTTCTCGCAGCAGGTTGCCTACGTATTTACCTTCCCCAACAACACTGTTGACGCGATCATTCACCTCGTGACTGGCGCGGTCATGATTCTGATCGCGCTCATCCAAGTGAGGCTCGACGGAGGTTGGCACAAC
>JAAYXN010000034.1 GCA_012515885.1 Rhodococcus sp. (in: high G+C Gram-positive bacteria) | reverse complement strand
TTGATGTAGTCCTCGTTGTTCACGAGGTCCCACAGGATCTCGGAACCACGGCGAGCGAGGGTTGCCTCCTCGACGACACTGCCCTGAAGCTTCACGACCTGCTCGGCCGTGTAGTTACGGGTGATGCCCTTCCAGCGCGGGTTGGTGTCCCAATCCTGCTGGATTTCAGCTGCGGTCTTCGGGGTGCCGGTGGTCGACATCAAGACTCCACTCTCTAGATTGCTGGCTCCGGTACGGATGTACTGCTTCACATCGTTGCCAGGCCTTTCGGATGTACTTCCCGAGAATGTCACAACCAAAAAGGGCCGTCTACCTGTTGCTAATGCCAATCTTGGCTAGCTTTTGAGCCCACCTTGCTAAGTTTGCGAATGAATCAACGGACCAAGCAGGCGCTTGGGAGGGTCCATCCCCCCTCGCTCGTTACCCGCAAGTAGGTATCTACCTCGGGGTTAACGACCGGCGCCGACTACTTGAACAGTCACCGTTTTCACCGCCCGGATACGAGGGACGTCGACTCGACCTCACACCACCCACGTGATCGCGTGTGAGCACAATCACCAGCAGGGAGAACTACCGAGCGGCGGGAGTTGTCGATCGGCGCATCGGCGTCCGGGCGTACTGCACCGTGGCGATGACGAACGCAACGGCCGCCAACGGCACGGCGAAAAGCAACTGCCCCCAGAATCCCGACGCCCAGTTCACGAGCCCGGTGATCGAAAGGCCCACTCATCCCGTGGCTAATCCTGCGAATGATCCGTTGCGAACGCCTGGACCCGCTCGTAGCCTGGAGAAATGTCGAAGACCTTCGTGGGTGCCAGGCTCCGTCAGCTACGGACCGAGCGTGCGATGAGTCAGGCCGCCCTCGCGAAGACGTTGGAAATCTCTGCCAGCTACCTCAACCAGATCGAGCACGACGTCCGCCCTCTGACAGTGCCAGTGTTGCTGCGGATCAGTGAAGTGTTCGGCGTCGACACCACCTTCTTCTCGTCGCAGGACGACACCCGCCTGATCGCCGAGATGCGAGAGGTAGCCCTCGACCAGGAGATGGGCATCGAGGCGGACGCCCAGGAGATCGCCGACATGGTCTCCACTCATCCCGGTCTGGCGAAGGCGATGGTCAACATGCATCGCCGGTTCCGGAACACCACAGCGCAGTTGGCCGCCGCGACCGAGGATCGCTTCAGCGACGGCAGCGGCAGCGGCGCGATCACGATGCCTCACGAGGAAGTGCGCGACTACTTCTATCAGCGGCAGAACTACCTGCACGAACTGGACACGGCAGCCGAAGAGCTGACTGCCCGGATGCGGTTCCACCGCGGTGATGTGGCCGGAGAGGTCGCCCGACGGCTCCAGTCGGTGCACGATGTGCAGATCCAGACACGCATCGACCTCGGCGAGGGCGTGCTGCACCGGTACGACCCCGAAACGAGGGTCCTGGACATCGCCCCGCATCTGTCCGGGGGACAGCAGGTGTTCAAGTTCGCCACCGAACTCGCCTATCTGGAACATGGAGAGTTGATCGACAAGTTGGTCGCGGAGGGCAACTTCACGAGCGACTCGTCGGTGGCGCTCGCGCGCCTGGGCCTGGCCAACTACTTCGCCGCAGCAACGGTGCTCCCCTACGGCCAGTTCCACGACGTCGCCGAAGACTTCCGCTACGACATCGAGCGCCTCTCTGCCTTCTACTCGGTGAGTTACGAAACGGTGTGTCACCGTCTGTCGACGCTGCAGCGCCCCAAGCTACGCGGCGTTCCGTTCATGTTCGTGCGCGTCGATCGCGCCGGGAACATGTCGAAACGGCAGTCCGCGACCGGATTCCACTTCTCCACCAGTGGGGGCACCTGCCCGTTGTGGAACGTGTACGAGACCTTCGCGTACCCCGGCAAGATCCTGAACCAGATCGCTCAGATGCCCGACGGGCGCCGCTACCTCTGGATCGCGCGCACTGTCGAACGTCGAGCAGCGCGATATGGACAGCCGGGCAAGACGTTCGCCATCGGGCTCGGCTGCGAAATCCGTCATGCCCACCGCCTCGTCTACGGCGACGGTCTCGACCTCGACGAGTCGAACCCGGGAACACCCATCGGCGCAGGCTGCCGTGTGTGCGAACGACTCAACTGCCCACAACGTGCCTTCCCACCTCTGGGCAAGGATCTCGACATCAGCGAGCACCGAAGTTCGGTGTCGCCTTACGTCATTCGATAGCAGGTATCGACTACCCACTGTTAGGAAGGTCACCGGACTGCGTGACTGCGGCGTCCGTTATCGTTGCGCAGCCGATCCGGTATATGCCGGTCCTATGACACCAACCGGTAGACGCCGGTTCCTGAAACAGGGGGACGATCCTATGCAGCCGACCCAAGACGCACCGATCCAAGAGAACGAGACCACGCCCCCGCCGCCGGCACCTGCCTCCAAGCGTGGGCCCCTGATCGTCGGTGGAGTCCTCGTAGCGGCCGTGGTTGCTGCCGGCGCCGGGTTTGCCGTGTTCGGAGGCGACGACTCGGAGAGCGCATCTGGCACCAATTCCGCCTTCGCCGAAGCTGATACCCCCGCGGAGCGGCTCGCGGCCGCGGTGGAGTTCACCATGGCGGACGGCCCGGTAACGATGACGACCACCAGGGACGGCGTCGAGCGAACGTCGCTGATGGATCATGCGAACGACATCATGTACACCGAGATGCCGAAGAATCCCATGACCGGCGTGTCATCCACCATGTTCATGCGCGGGGACGAAATCCTGGTCCAATTCGCCGAGGACACTCCGTTCGCCGAGGGCGACCAGTGGTACCGCGTGCCCGCGAGCGAATCGCAGATGGCTCCGAATCTGACACAGAACATGGACCCCGAGTACGCACGGTCGTTCCTCGATCTCGCGAAGGACGTGAAGGAGGCGGGAACCGAACAGGTGGACGGTGTCGACGCCACACACTTCGTCGCGACGTTGGACACGCGGGCGTTCGCCGAGAAGTCTTTGGAAGGCATGTCAGCCGGGCAAGGATCCGAGGGTGCTACTCCCGAGATGACGGAGCAGGCGATCGACATGATGGCGTCGATGATTCCGGACACCAAGGACTACTGGGTCGATGAATCCGGCAGGATCCTCAAGGAGTCCGACGGAACGCAGGTAGTGCGCTACCAGGGGTTCGGCGAGCCCCTCGACCTGCCCGAGATCGACGAAGCCGCAATCAAGGAAATGCCGAACCCCTGACCGGCAGGGACGGGCGCTACAGCGAACGCCCGAGCGCCCGTCCCGCCGCCCGGCCCGAGAAGATGCACCCTCCGAGGAAGGTGCCCTCGAGGGCGTTGTAGCCGTGGACGCCACCGCCGCCGAATCCGGCGACCTCACCGGCCGCGTACAAACCGTCGAACGCACTACCGTCGGGACGCATCACCTGCGAATCGAGGTTGGTCTCGAGACCGCCCAAGGTCTTGCGTGTCAACAGATTCAGACGCACGGCAATCATCGGACCGAACTTCGGGTCTTGTAGCTTGTGCAGCTTCGCGACTCGGGTCACCTTGTCCGGCAAGAAATTCTGAGCATTACGAATCGACATGATCTGCATGTCCTTGGTGTACGCGTTGTCGAGTTCACGATCACGCGCGGCCACTTCCTTCTCCACCTGCTCGTAGTCCAGCTGCGGGCCGGGCGCGATTGCATTCATACCGTCCACGAGGTCACGAAGGTTGTCGCGAACCACGAAGTCCTCGCCGTTTTCCTTGAATGCCTCGACGGGACCGGTCGCACCCTTCTTCACCCGCTGCAGTAGAAGTTTGAAGTCCTTCCCGGTCATGTCCGGGTTCTGTTCGGAGCCCGACAGCGCGAATTCCTTCTCGATGATGGCCTGGGTCAGGATGAACCACGTGTAGTCGTGACCGGAACGCGCGATGTGTTCGAGTGTTCCGAGAGAGTCGAATCCGGGGAAGGCGGGTATCGGCATGCGTCGACCGGTCGCGTCGAGCCACAGCGACGACGGGCCGGGAATGATGCGGATGCCGTGGTTCGGCCAGATCGGATCCCAGTTCTTGATGCCTTCGGTGTAGTGCCACATGCGATCCCTGTTGACGATGTTGCCGCCGGCACCTTCGGTGATGCCGAGCATCCGTCCGTCGACATGCGCCGGCACGCCGCAGATCATGTTGTCCGGCATGGGCCCCATCCGGTCGACCGGCCAGTTCTGTCGCACGAGTTCCTGATTGGCACCGATTCCGCCTGACGTGACGACTACTGCCCGAGCCCGGAGTTCGAACTCGCCGACTGCGGTTCGGGACGACGCGACTCCACGCTCTTCGGTCGACGGCTCGAGGACCGTCCCGCGAACGCCTACGGCGGCACCGTCTTCCACGATCAGCTCATCGACCTGGTGCCGGTACGCGAACGTCACGAGACCATCCGCGACAGCGCGCAGCACCGGTTCCCGGAATACGCGCACCACCTCGGGGCCTGTCCCCCAGGCAATGTGAAAGCGGGGCACGGAGTTGCCGTGCCCGTTGGCCAGGCCCGAACCACGTTCTGCCCAGCCCACATTCGGCATCAACTTCAGTCCGAGTTCGGAAAGGTACGAACGCTTCTCGCCGGCCGCGAACTCGACGTACGCCTGCGCCCACTGCCGTCCCCAATGATCGTCTCGCTCACGGTCGAATCCGGCAGATCCCATCCAGTCCTGCATTGCGAGTTCGCGCGAATCCTTGATGCCAATGCGTCGCTGCTCCGGCGAGTCGACGAGGAACAACCCACCGAGCGACCAGAATGCCTGGCCGCCGAGGTTGGCCTCGTTCTCCTGGTCCACGATCACCACACGCTTGCCGGCTTTCACCAACTCGTGGGTGGCGACCAATCCGGCCAAACCGGCTCCGACGACGATGACATCTGCGTTCGCTGACATTCCCGACTCCTGGCGTGATCGCTGTCCATGGCGTGAAGTGCACGCCCCGAACGAATCTATATGGTGATGCGACTCGAGGCGTGACCCACGTTACGTATGCTCGCCCACGTACCGCGACGACGGGTACTCGACGCAGGAGGCACGGTGACATCTCGACAACCATCCGGGGCACCCCGAATTCCGCCCGGACGATTGAAGGAACTCGGTCCGATCAATTGGGTCGTGTGGCGTGTGCTGTCCACAGCATCGGGCGCACGCGACGCCCACCTCTTCAGCACGCTCGGCCGCACCGGCGGACTGTTCCGGGGATGGTTGCACTACTCGGGGAAGCTCATGCCCGGCGGGAAACTCCCTCGGCACGAGGCGGAACTGGTGATCATCCGCGTGGCCCACCTTCGCGAATGCCAGTACGAGATGGACCACCACGTCCAATTGGGACGTCGCGCAGGTGTCACGCCGGAGATCGTGGACCGGATCATCACCGGCCCGGATACTCAGGGGTGGAGCGAAAAGCATCGTGCACTACTGACCGCAGTGGACGAAGTGGTCACGACGAAAGGCCTCTCGGACGCCACCTGGGGCGCCCTCGCCGCCCACTACGACGACCGGCGCATGATCGAGATCGTCCTTCTGATCACCCAGTACGACGGATTGGCCACCACCATCGGCACCCTGCGGCTCGAACGGGACTTCTGACCCCGACCAATGTCACACCGGTTCAGCTGGGGCGGGGTCAACCGGTCGATGCACCACGGCTCCTGATCAGGGGGTAGGTGGTGTGTCGTGACGGGAAGTGCGCCGACACTCGAGGCAGTGCGCGATAGTTTCTTCGCCATGATCGATTCCGGTGTGT